>DATBKR010000319.1:0-3894 GCA_036555805.1 Hyphomicrobiaceae bacterium
CTGAGCGGGACCGAGATGGCCCACTGGTTGTTGTTGACCACAAACACCACGGGGAGCTTGTGGACGCCGGCGAAGTTCATGGCCTCGTACACGTCGCCCTTGGACGTCGCTCCATCGCCGAGGAAGCAGACCGCGACGCGCGGCTCCTTGCGATGCTTGATGGCACAGGCGACCCCAGCAGCATGCGGTGCTTGCGAGCCCACCGGAACGCAGAACGGAAAATCGTGCACCGGCCCCGACCAGCGGCTTCCGCGCTCGTCGCCGCCCCAATAGAGCAGGATCTCCTCCATTTTGACGCCGCGCCAGAGCAGGGCGCCGTTGTCCCGGTAGGAGGGGAGGAGGACATCTTCTGCTCGCATGGCGCTCGCGACCCCGACCGGCACTGCCTCCTGTCCGAGCGAGACCGCGTATGTGCCGAGGCGCCCGGTGCGCTGGAGCGATACTGCCTTGAGGTCGAAAACACGGTTGAGCACCATGGCCCGATAGAGCGGGATCAGGGCCCCGGAGTCCGCGAGATGTCCCGGCGGCCTGCGCGCGAACGTCCCTCCCGGCGAAAGGTAGCCGCGACGGCGCACCTCGAAATGCGCCACGATCGGGAGCTCTTCGTCTGCCATGCCGATCTCCACTCGTTCATACCGGCGGCGAAAGTCTTGGCGGGGCGTTCATGCCTGCAACCGCCGGAGATCCATTGCGCGCTCTACGCGTTTGCGGGCCAGCTCCAACGCGGCCTCGCGGGGTGGGACGCCTTGCTCCCTCGCGCCCCCGAGGACGGCGCGCGTATTCGCCGTGATCTTCTCGGCGATGGTATCGAGTGCCGCCTTCTCAGTCCCGCCGTGATACTCGACCGCGGCGGCGATCACACCGCCTGCGTTGGCGATAAAGTCGGGCACCGAGAGGATGCCTCGCTCGTGCATGCGCCGCTCCGCTCCGAGGGTCGCGGGGATGTTGGCGCCCTGCAGCACGATTTTGGCGCGCAGTCTATCAACGTTGTCCTCACGGATCACGTCCGGTCTCGCCGCGGGGATCCAGATATCGCAGTCGATGCCGATGAGATCCTCAGCGGTCACCCGCCTCGCACCCGCCAAGTCGGCGAGGCTCCGGCCCGACGCCTTGTGGGCCTCCAGCAGGCCAACATCGAGCCCGTCGGGATCGTAGCAGGCGCCCTTGCTGTCGGAGGCAGCGATGAGGCGCGCGCCTTTGCCGACCAGGAACCGCGCCGCATGCCGGCCGACGGCGCCGAAGCCCTGCACTACGACCCTGGCCCCTCGAAGGGCAACCCCGGAGACCTCTTGAGCGACCTCGGCCGCGATGGCCAGCCCGAAACCGGTCGCGCCGATCTCGTCGAGCGGGATGCCGCCGATCTCGCGCGGCAAGCCGACGGAACGGCCGATCTCGTCCTTGACCCAGGACATGGCCGTCTCGTTAGTCCCCATATCCGGACCCGGAATGTACTCTCTGAGATTGCGGATGGCGGCGGCGAAGGCACGCACGAGCCGCTCCTTGTCCAGAAGCGGCATGGATGGATCGCCGACGATCACCGACTTGGCGCCGCCATGGGCCAGTCCTGCCGCCGCGTTCTTCAAAGTCATGGCGCGCGCCAGCCGCACGCACTCCTCCACACTGACATCCGGAGCCATGCGCGTGCCGCCTATGGCCGGGCCGGCAGCAGTGTTGTCCACCACAACGATGGCTTTGAGGCCGAGACGCGGCTCGTGAATGTGAACGATCTTCTCGGGACCAAGCTGATCAGCAAAGCCGAACATTTTTTCTCCCTCCGCTGGTCTTTGGCGCACTTGCGTGAGACATATCGCACGGGCCGGCCCGACGTAGAGTGCCGTGACCTGCGCAGTGCTCGGCGTACCGATCGAGATTGCATAGGCGACGGCTTTCCCCGATGGCTGTCAGCCGTTGCGACCAGCATGGGCCGAACATTTCGGCCTCGCAAAGCTGGATGGTTCACTTCTTACTTGACGGAAGCCGACGCTCCGACGTCACCGGACCCGTCCGCACCGGGTTTCGCGGCAGCTTTGTCCTTGAGGACCTGGAGACTTCTCATCACCTCCTGATCACTGAGCTGGTGGAAATCGACGTAGTTGAGGCCGATCGCATGGAAGGGCTCTGGGGTTGAAAGGCAGATGAGCTGATCGACCTCGCGGCGCAATGCTTCCACGGTGTCGGCCGGAGCGACAGGTACGGCAAGGACCAGCGCCTTGGGTCTCCGGCGCTTGAGCGCCTTCAAGGCGGCGCGCATGCTGGCCCCGGTCGCGATGCCGTCGTCGACCACGATCAGGGTGCGGCCCTCCAGCGGCACGCGCGCACAATCCCCAATGTAGGCCTGGCGCCGCCGCTCGATTTCGACCAGCTGGCGCCTCGCTTCCTGGTCGATAAAGTCCCAGTCGAGCCCAGCCAGACTGACGACTTCGTCGTTGATGACGATTTCGGGTTCACCGCCATCGACCACGGCAGCGGCGGCCAGCTCCGGCTGAACCGGCACGCCAATCTTGCGAACGAGCACCAGATCGAGTGGCGCATTGAGGGCCTTCGCGATCTCGACGGCCACCGGAACGCCGCCCCTGGGGAGGGCCAGCACCACCGGGTCGACGAAATGCCGCTTTATCAGCTCGCGGGCAAGCTCGCGGCCGGCAGCCCCCCGGTTCGCAAACGTTCGCAATGCCTTCATGTCTTCGCCGCCACGAAATGCTGATCGAACCACCGCTCGCCAAGATCGACGACCTTGTCGAGGGCACCTGGCTCCTCGAAGAGGTGCGTGGCGCCGGGAACGATCTTCAGCTTCTTCTCGCAGGTGAGCACTGCAAGAGCGTCCCGGTTGAAATCGATCACGCCGTAATCGGCACCACCGACGATCAGTAACGTCGCGGCCTGCACTTGGCTGAGGGCGTCTCCGGCCAGATCCGGACGCCCCCCGCGCGAGACCACCGCGGCGACTTCGTGCGGCAGCTGTGCGGCTGCGACGAGCGCCGCAGCTGCACCCGTGCTGGCACCGAACAGGCCAATGGGAAGGCTCGAGAGCTCGGCATCGGAGCGCGCAAAACGCACGGCGTCGACCATCCGTCTCGCCAGCAGCGGGATGTCGAACACATTGCGCCGGTCGTACGCTTCGCGCTTGGTCAGGAGGTCGAGGAGCAACGTGCCGAGGCCGCGCACAGCCAACTCATGCGCCACGTGGGTGTTGCGTGGGCTGAAACGGCTCGAACCACTGCCGTGCGCGAAGATTACAACGCCCTTCGCGTTGCGCGGCAGGACTACATCGCCCTCAAGATGCTTCTGACCGATGCTCACGTCGCGTGCTGCGAATTCTATGCTGAGCGTGCTCATGTGAGCCCTCTTGGCTGGCGGGTCATGAGAAAACAGCCCCAGCAGCCTCTGCGTTCCAATCAGCGCTGGCGTTGACCCACGTCAAACGCAGCTGCGGCGGGATGATCTCTCTACATCACTAGCGAATGGTCGAACGAACGCGACAACGGCATGGTGAGCACCACCTGCTCTTGCAAGTGGGTGCCGGGATCGGGATACCGAGCCTAATCTCGACGCCAGTCGGTATGTTCAGCAACAGCGCCTGCATCCGCGGCCACATTCGGCCCGACGCGCAGGACCTGCAAACTATTTCTGCTCGCAATAGGCGTACGCGTATTGGCACTTGCCAACGATAGATCGGTTGGGGCCGCCCACTGAGCCAGCTCGAACGCCTCGTGCTCGCGAAGCGCATCAATGGAAGCGGCGGACCGATGTCTGCCGGCTTGAACGGACTGCAAGCGCGGCGGGGCCGCGTACATGCGTCCTCTGATCTCCCCTACCGCCGATGGCGATGACCGAGATCAAGGGCTTGACTATCAGAGGCAATACGCAAACAAGATTCGGCAATGGAAGTGACGT
>DATBKR010000320.1:0-6062 GCA_036555805.1 Hyphomicrobiaceae bacterium
CCAGTAGCCGCGGCGGATGCTCAGGAACACCGCGGAGCCGCTGTGCGCGGCGTCGGCGACGATGTCGGCCGCCGAGTTGCCGCAGCCCACCACCAGCACGCGCTTGTCGCGCAGCTGGCGCGGGCTCCTGTAGGCGCGTGAGTGGATGATCTCGCCGGAGAAGGTGCCGGGGTAGACCGGCACGCGCGGCGTGTCGTGGTGCCCGCTCGCCAGCACCACGCCACTGTAGGTCCGCGGTTTAGCCTCGCCGGCGATGCTCACCGCCCATGAGCCGTCGCCCTGCGGCGCAGCCGCGGTCACCGATTTGCCGAACTCGATGTGGTCGGGGATCCCGAAGGTGCGCGCAAAATCGCGGAAGTAGCCAAGCACGCGGCCGTGGCCGGGATACTCGGGATAGTCCTCGTCCAGCATCGGCAGGTCGTCGAAGCCGGTGGAGCTGATGCAGGAAACAAGGTGGGTGGTCTCGTAGACGACACCGCTGGGCGTGGCGATGTTCCACAGCCCGCCGATGTCCTGCTCGCGCTCCAGGCAGTCGAATGGGATGCCGCGCTGGACGAACGTCTTCGCCACCGCGAGCCCCGAGGCCCCGGCGCCGATGATGCAATACCTGAGGTTGTGATCGCGGTGCTGCATGCCCAATTCTGCATGAATGCGCGCAAGCATTATCCGTGTTCTCGCTAGAACTCCAGCCATGCCGCGAGGGTTGCGGCGCCGCACCCCTTTCTCTGGCGGCGCCCCGTCTCTTCGTCGCCTTGAACGGCCTCGGCTTTCGGGCTAACGAACACGCGAGGGGTCAGACCCCTCGCATCGAAGGGGTCAGACCCCTCGCTTCCGACGTTGAGGCAGAACGGCAAGCCAGGATGCGAGGGGTCAGACCCTATTTCGCCCAATGCTGGAGGCGAGGGGTCTGACCCCTTCACATGAGTTGGCTCGACAGATTCCGGCAGCGCAGCACACCACAGGAGCAACAGGCTATGGCGCGCACCAAGATCGCGCTGATCGGCGCGGGCATGATCGGCGGCACCCTGGCCCACCTCATCGGCCTCAAGGAGCTGGGCGACGTGGTGCTGTTCGACATCGTCGAAGGCGTGCCCGGCGGCAAGGGGCTCGACATCGGCCAGTCCGGCGCCATCGAGGGCTTCGACATGAACCTGAAGCCCACCAACGCCTACGCCGACATCGCCGGTGCGGACGTGATCATCATCACGGCCGGCGTGCCGCGCAAGCCCGGCATGAGCCGCGACGACCTGCTCGGCATCAATCTGAAGGTGATGGAGCAGGCCGGCGCCGGCATCCGGCAGTATGCGCCCAACGCCTTCGTGATCGTCATCACCAACCCGCTCGACGCCATGGTGTGGGCGCTGCAGAAGGCCTGCGGGTTGCCGACCAGCAAGGTGGTGGGCATGGCCGGCGTGCTGGATACGGGCCGCTTTCGCAAGTTCCTGTCGGACGAGTTCAACGTCTCGGTGGAGGACGTGTCGGCGCTGGTGCTGGGTGGCCACGGCGACGACATGGTGCCGATCGCGCGCTACTCCACGGTCGGTGGCATCCCGCTGCCCGATCTCGTCAAGATGGGCTGGACCACGCAAGCCAAGCTCGACGCCATCATCGAGCGCACGCGCAAGGGCGGGGGCGAGATCGTGGCGCTGCTCAAGACCGGCTCGGCGTTCTACGCTCCGGCCTCCTCGGCCATCCAGATGGCGGAGAGCTACCTCAAGGACAAGCGACGCGTGCTGCCCTGCGCCGTCCATCTCAACGGCGAGTACGGCGTGAGGGGCATGTACGTGGGCGTGCCGGCGGTGATCGGCGCCAACGGCGTGGAGAAGGTCGTCGAGATCGACCTCAACGCCGAGGAGAAGGCGATGTTCACCAAGTCCGTCGGGGCCGTGCAGAACCTGATCGACGCCTGCAAGAAGATCGCGCCGCAGCTGGCGTGAAATGGTGAAGTCGTGAAGTCGTGAGATTGAATCGCGACGGGCCGACTTCCCTCGATTTCACGACTTCACGATCTCACGACTTCACGATCTCACGAGGCATTCATGCCCACGCAAGCCATCACCCCGCCCAAGGGCAAGGCCATCGGCCCCTACTCGCTCGGCATTGCCTCGGGCGACTTGGTGTTCATCTCGGGCCAGATCCCGCTGGACTCCGCTACCGGCAAGCTCGTCGAGGGCGATGTGAGCGCCCAGGCGCGGCAGTCGCTGGAGAACCTCAAGGCCGTGCTGGAAGCGGCGGGCCTGGGCTTCGCGCATGCGGTCAAGATCACGATCTTCCTCACCGACATGGCCGATTTCGCCGCCGTCAACGAGGTCTACCAGGGCTACGTGGTGGAGCCCTACCCGGCGCGCTCCACCATCGCCGTGGCGGCCCTGCCCATGGCGGCCAAAGTCGAGATTGAAATGATCGCCTCCCGCAGCGCAATATAGTCCATCTCGCAGGGCCGAAACGACGCTCTAGGCAGCAACGCTGCGCGCTGGCATATGGTATACCAGAGCTGTCAAGCGGGCGCCAGGTGTCAGGACCCTCCGGGATCTGACACGGTAGCACTGCGGTAGCACCATGGTGTCAGACCCGGACGGTCTGACACCTTCGAGGGAGCCCACATGAACGTCCACGAATACCAGGCCAAGGAACTGCTGCGGCTCTACGGCGTGCCGCTGGCGCAGGGCGCGCCCGCCTTGACTGTCGAGGAGGCGGTGAAGGCCGCCCAGGCCCTCCCCGGCCCGGTGTGGGTGGTGAAGTCGCAGGTCCATGCGGGCGGGCGCGGCAAAGGCACGTTCAAGGAGCCCGATGCCGGCAGCGGTGGCGGGGTGCGCATCTGCAAGTCGATCGACGAGGTGAAGGCCGCGGCCCAGCAGATGCTGGGCAAGACCCTGGTGACGGTGCAGACCGGGCCGGCCGGCCGCGTCGTCAAGCGCCTGTTCATCGAGGATGGCACCGCCATTGCCCGCGAGCTGTATCTGTCCGCCCTGGTGGATCGCGCCACCTCGCGCATCTCGTTCATCGCCTCCACGGAAGGCGGCATGGACATCGAGAAAGTGGCGCACGACACGCCGGACAAGATCGTGACGCTGTCGATCGACCCGGCCTCGGGCTACTCGGCCTTCCACGGCCGCAAGATCGCGTCGGCGCTGAAGCTGGAGGGCGACCAGATCGGCCAGTGCGTGAAGCTGATCGACGCGCTCTACCGCGCCTTCGTCGAGAAGGACATGTCGCTGCTGGAGATCAACCCGCTGGTGGTCACCAAGGACGGCAAGGTGGTCTGCCTCGATGCCAAGATCAACTTCGAGGACAACGCCCTCTTCCGCCACAAGGACGTGGCCGCGCTGCGCGACGTAGAGGAGGAGGATCCGGCCGAGGTCGAGGCCTCCAGATACGACCTCAACTACGTCAAGCTCGACGGCACCATCGGCTGCATGGTGAACGGCGCCGGCCTCGCGATGGCCACCATGGACATCATCAAGCTCAACGGCATGGAGCCCGCTAACTTCCTCGACGTGGGCGGTGGCGCGTCCAAGGAGAAGGTGGCGGCGGCGTTCAAGATCATCCTCTCCGACCCCGCCGTGAAGGGCATCCTGGTCAACATCTTCGGCGGCATCATGCGCTGCGACATCATCGCCGAGGGCGTGGTGGCCGCCGCCAAGGAGATGGCCATCACCGTGCCCCTGGTGGTGCGCCTGGAAGGCACCAACGTCGAGCAGGGCAAGCAGATCCTCGCCCAGTCGGGGCTCAAGATCGTGCCCGCCGACAACCTCGCCGACGCCGCCAAGAAGATCACCGACGAGGTGAGGAAGGCGGCTTAGATGCCTCCCCGTGGCTCCTGGGTCCTGGTTCAGCTGCTGGCTGCGATTGCCGTCGCGGGCTCCGCGAGTGCGCAGGATCGGACACCCGAAGGTCGTCTGGTTCAGGCGTTCGGCACATACTGCATCGCGACTGCCGCGGAGCCCTCGCTAGTCCGGACTGTTATCGAGAGCATCGCGCGATTTGGGGTGACCATAGAAACCTACCCGGACGCTCGCTTTGAGACGGCGGAGATTGTGGATTCGACTGGACGCAGCGACCCACAACAACGCATGCTCATCTACTTTGGTGAGAGCGACGCCGGGCGCAGGCGTACCTGCCAAGTGAATGTGCCTTGGGGCGATAAGGACAAGATCCTCGCAGAGGTCGGCTCTAATCTGAGTTTGGCCGACAGAACATCGAGCCTCGTTCGAGAGGGCCAGTACGACACAGACCTGACGAGCTGGACAACGCGCATCGGCAGCACGAAGGCCGTGGTCGAGCTCGGCATACCAACTTACGCAGGCGCGGCCGGTCGAGCGCTTACGCTCACCGTAGATGGGCAATAGAGGCGCAGCTCTAGAGCTAAGTGAACGGAGGCGCGCAAGATGGGAGGGCATCCGTATTGGTACGTTGTACCTTATGAGAGCGATATCGATGCCGCCCTTCAGAAATTGAAGCTACGGGAGTTCGAAGCTGGTCGCTATAATCCGGTCATTCCATTTCTTGAGTTCCCCATTGGCCCAAATTCTCCTTCACCGGGCCGCCGGCACGCCTCGATAGAAGAAGCAATCGAGAGCACAGAAGCGGACGGTACGCGCTCAATCCTCGACATGATACGAGGAGTATTGCCCGATCCGTACAATGTGGAGAATGTCCCCGTTATGGGAGTTTCCCCACTATCCGAATCCGACCGCATTGCGTTCTTTGGAGACGCACGCCCCTCCAGGGAAGCGGTTGAGAAGTTTGGTCCGTTGTGGGAACGCCTTGAGCGCGGGACCGCGATCTACGTGGTTCTCTACGCAAACGGTGAGCCGAACGAGATCTACTTCGCAGGCATCTCCTTCGACTAGCCAGGCAAAGGCGCAGCCCGCAAGACAACGGCAAAGCAGGTTCAGGTAAATGGCAATCCTCGTCGACAAGTCCACCAAGGTCATCTGCCAGGGCATCACCGGCAGCCAGGGGACCTTCCACACCCAGCAGGCGCTGGCCTACGGCACGCAGGTCGTGGGCGGGGTGACGCCGGGCAAGGGCGGCACGAGGCATCCCGATGCGAAGCTCGCCAGCGTGCCGGTCTTCGACACGGTGGTGGAGGCCAGGGCCAAGACCGGGGCCACCGCCACCTCCATCTACGTGCCGCCGCGCTTCGCGGCCGACGCCATCCTGGAGGCCATCGACGCCGAGATCCCGCTCATCGTGTGCATTACGGAAGGCATCCCGGTGCTCGACATGGTGAAGGTGAAGCGTGCGCTCGACGGCTCCCAGTCGCGCCTGATCGGGCCCAACTGCCCCGGCGTGCTCACGCCCAACGCCTGCAAGATCGGCATCATGCCGGGCAATATCTTCAAGGCGGGCAACGTCGGCATCGTCTCGCGCTCGGGCACGCTCACCTACGAGGCCGTGAAGCAGACCTCGGACGCCGGCCTCGGCCAGTCCACGGCGGTGGGCATCGGCGGCGATCCGGTCAAGGGCCTGGAGTTCATCGACGTGCTGGAGATGTTCCTGGCCGATCCCGCCACGCACTCCATCATCATGATCGGCGAGATCGGCGGCGCCGCCGAGGAGGACGCGGCCGAGTTCATCAAGAGCGAGGCGAGGAAGGGCCGCAGGAAACCGGTGGCCGGCTTCATCGCCGGCATGACTGCGCCTCCGGGGCGCCGCATGGGCCACGCCGGCGCCATCATCTCCGGCGGCAAGGGCAAGGCCTCCGACAAGGTCGAGGCCATGAAGTCGGCCGGCATCGCCGTCGCCGACAGCCCGGCGGCGCTCGGCACCACGCTGGCGAAGGTGCTGGGCAGCGGCAGCAAGGGCTGGTTCAGGTAGACGGGCGGTTAGTCCAAGCCGACACACCCCTCATATTTTCGCCCAGGATCGAGATCGCCCCTCGACAAGCGATTCGAACCTCATACAGAATAAATCCAAGTGATTCGGGGCAGTATGAGTCGTCCCGGTCTTCGTGGGCGGCAAATCTCTTACAAAATCAAGGCAGGGCAACGGGATGACGCACGGCACGTCAGCCCACGGCGCAGGTTTGTCCGGACGCTGGGCGGACACGGGGCAAG
>DATBKR010000321.1:0-1736 GCA_036555805.1 Hyphomicrobiaceae bacterium
TGGACGCGCAGGGAGGCGGCGTTATCGGCGAACGCACCGGAATAGACGGTATCGCCGGCGCCGGCAGCAAAGGCGCAGGCCAGGAGGCCACGTGCCGCCTCGGTGATGTAGCCGTTACCCCAGTGCGCACGCCCCAGCCAGTATCCCAGGTTCGGTCCCGGCCCCCGCTGAGGCAGGAGGGCTCGGTTGACACGCATGTCGATGACGCCGATCAGGACGCCTTCGCGCGTGATCGCCAAGACGGTCGTGGTCAGATCCTGCGGCGTGCACGATGCGATGAAGTCGACGGCGTCCTGCAGCGTGTAGGGCCACGGCGGCTGGCTCAGCCAGCGCATCACCTCCCAGTCGGCGATCTGTGAGTGGATAGGTTCGGCGTCGCCGGGACGCAGGGGCCGCAGCGCAAGGCGCTCAGTCCGGATGCTGTCGGTCGTCACCGTCATGGGGCGCTCCCCAGGGATGAGAACGGACTGACGCACACGCACGGTGTTCCTTTGTTCGACCCCGGCGGAGCCATTCCTCCGTCCCGACCGCTTCTCCTCACCGGCGCCGCGCGCAGCCGCGGTCAAGACCGGCCTTAGGCCGCCGTCAGGCTTGATCTTGACCGCGGCGAGCACGGCGCGACACAGTTATTCTTCCTTCTATCCTACGCCGGCCGCCCGGCGAGCCGGCTCAGCCACGTGCGCCAGCGCGCGGCGCTCACAGGGCGCGCCGCGACCGGCTGCGCCTGGACGGCGGGCCTGGCGGGGAGCCAGTAGGTCACGGCCTCCACCTCGTGTCCGCGCGCCGTGCAGATGATGCGGCCGCGCCCGACCGGCTCGAAGCCCAGCTTGCGCAGGACGCCGGCAGAGGCGGTGTTGTCGACGAAGTGCGAGGAGGTGAAGCCCGGCAGCCGCTTCAGCTCGAAGCCGAAGCGGACGACGGCGCGGCTGGCCTCGGTGGCGTAGCCGAGGCCCCACCATTCGCGCCCCAGCCAGAAGCCCAGCTCGGCGGTGCCCGAGCGGCGCTGGTAGTAGCCCGTTCCGCCGATCAGGCGACCGGCCCGCTCGATGGCGAAGCGCACCTCCCGGCGCCCCGGCTTCAGCCAGCCCCGCGCCTGGCCCTCCGACAAGGGGTGCGGGATGTCGCTGGTCATGGAGGCGACGCTCCAATCGCCGGCCAAGCGGGTGAAGTCCTTGGCGTCGCTGCGCCGGAACGGGCGCAGGAGCAGGCGATCGGTAGCGATGGTTACCATGGAGAGGCGCGAAAATGGGTTCGTCGGTCCTGCGGCACCGCAGCCTTACGGGGTCAGACCCCTCGCATCAGTGCTCGTCCTCAGTCATTTGAGGCCGGGCGCGAGGGGTCTGACCCCGTATGGCGCAGGCCGCCATCCTCCCGCGAATCCTTGCGGTCGCGCAAGCGCCCGCGCCCGCCTGGCGTTACTGCGCCGTTTCCGTGGGCGCGGGCTTGACCGAGACGTAGTCGCGACCGCCGCGCTTGGTGGCGAACTCGACGTTGCCCTCGGCGAGCGCGAACAGCGTATGGTCCGTTCCCATGCCGACGTTGGCGCCCGGATGCCACTTGGTGCCGCGTTGGCGCGCCAGGATGTTGCCGGCCAGCACATGCTCGCCACCATACTTCTTCACGCCCAGCCGCCGGCCTGCCGTATCGCGGCCGTTGCGCGAGGAGCCGCCTGCCTTCTTGTGTGCCATGATAGCGTTTTCCTTTCGGCCCGGCCTCAGCCGCCGATGATTTCCTTG
>DATBKR010000322.1:0-8538 GCA_036555805.1 Hyphomicrobiaceae bacterium
GTCGTCTCTGCGCCAGACCCGCAGCCCGTCGGGCGCCCGCAGGGCGGCGGCCAGATAGCGGCCGTCGCGCGACACCGCCAGGCGCTCGATGACGGAGACGCGGCCCAGCCGCGTCAGAATGCGGCCCGTCGCCGTCTGGAAGATGTACACCCAGTGGTCGCCGCCGGTCCGGTTCCAGCCGCCCACGGCGAGCCACGCGCCGTCGGGGGCCATGGCAACGGCATTCACTTTGCCGTCGTTGTCGGGCCCGATCGGCGGGCGCAGCGTGGACATGGGGACGAGCTTCCCATCCCGTACGCGCCACAGGCGCACCGACTTGTCCTCGGACCCTGTCGCCAGCAGGGAGCAGTTGGCGCCCGCCGCAATCTGGCGAATGGGCGCGGTGTGCATGCCGGGGTCGACGCGCAGGAACGGTTTTGCCGAGGGCGGGCCGTGGGCGATGGGCTGCGGCTGCTGCGCGCTCGCGGCCATCGGCGCCAGGAACGCTGCCAGGAGGGCAATGCCGACCGATAGGGTGCGATAGGTCATGGTGGCGATCCCCCGTCAAATCTCAATCCGACAGCCCATTCCTCGCGACATGGAGGCAGCGGCGCGCGTCAACGCCGCTCCGCCCTTGCCGTCTCGAAGCCGCTCAGCCGGGTATAATGCCCGGTGACCGCAAGGGCGCTCTCGACCACGCCGGCGCGCTCGTACTCCGCCGGCACGTCGAACGTGAATTCGACGTAGGCATAGGCCGGCACGACGAACTGGAAGGCGCCTGCCGGGCGCGACTGCGCCAAGTTCGGCTCCAGGGTGACGGTGCGCCCATCGCGCAGGGTCAGGATAAGCCTGACGCTGCGGACGTAGGAGATCTCGGGCTCCTCTTCGGCCAGCCGGAAGCGCCGCATCGAGGGGTGCACGCGGACGACGCTGGTCGCCTCCTTGTCGGGCGTATTCGCCGACTCGATGGTCTTCCCGTGGTTGACCCAGACCCTTTCCGCGGAATCGAACGCGTAGAGGTAGGGGCAGGAGCCTTCGACTTCTCTCGGCTGGTGCAGCCGGAGCGCCTGCACGGGCTCGGCGGGATCGGCCTCTTCCGGCTGCTCGGTGCCCTCTTCTTCCTTGCGCTCGTAATTGTCGTCCACGGTTGACAGGACGACTCGGTTCCAGGCCTTGCGATCGACCTCACGCCCTCCTGCCGAAACGAAGAGGCCGGCCAAACCGATTTCCGGGCCGTAGACGGTCACGGCCTGGGACGGCAGTTCCGGGGCAAGAAACGAGTCGCGCCCGATGGCATAGCCGCGGCTCGTAAATACGGCACCTTTGCGAATGCCCCGAATGCGCTGGAACATCTTCTCTGCATCCTTGAAATCTCCGGGCAGCATGGCGGCCTCCAGGAAGAGAATGCGCAGGGGAACGATGACCTTTTGACCCGGCTCGATGCTGACGCTTGGCTGCATGAGCGGCTTGCCTTCTTTTCCCCCCGGAGCGGGTCCCGGCTTGCCCGCGTGCCGCAGCCCGCGCTGCTGGCTTATGCTCCCCAGCAGGTCTCGAACGTGCAGCGCGGATTGCGACGCGTTCTCGAATACGGCAACGTCTAGCGCCAGTGGCCGCGCGTGGTAGTAGTATGCGAACGACCTATCGCAGTCTTGCGCACTCGCCGAGAGCAGCAGGAAATCCGCCGGCCAGCCTGCGCTGCCGATGTGCTCGAACAACTCAAAATGGTTGCGGAACTGAAGCGCGGGCTCGGGCCAGCTCGACCCTCCCTCCGTATCGGATGCACCGGAGGGAGGCGAGCGCTCCGTCGTGTCCGGATACATGCGCTTGACGACCCGCTCCGTGCTGCGTGCAATATCGCGCAGTTCCTTCACTTGGGCGAACCGCCAGAGCACGGCGCAGAGGATCGCGTCGTTGAGGCAGGTGTAGGTCATCTTGGTGTTGGGGGGCCACCGCTTCGACTTCGACAGGGCCGAGAGGTCCTTGCCTGGAAAAATCTGATACCTCTCCGTGTAGTCTCCGAAGGGCGTCGACAAAGTCCATATGCGCCGGTACTTGGTGTTGGGCACGCGGACGGGCGGCAGGTTGAATGACTTCCAATGACCTTCCCCGTCGTCGGTCGGCGCGCTGATATTGATGGCGAACTCAAGGTCCTCGGCGCGATACACCCGCTTTTGCCCGAACTTGCTGAAGAGCGGCTTCAGCGCCTGCAGGACCTCGTTGTCGACGATCTTGAAACTGCCGAAGAAGTTCTGGATTTCCGGCGTTGGCTCATCGAGGACGAGATTGCCGGCCAGTCCCTCATTGAGCCGGAGGAAGGTGAGGCGCAGCTCCTGACCGCCGATCGCGCAGGTATACTCACGAAACGTCGGCGCGCCGCGCACCCAGGAGCGGAGACCCTTGGTGCACGTATCGGCGGCCGGTGCTGCGTGCGGAGCGGCGATGCAAAGCAGCGCGCCGACCAGCAGCCCTTTCGTCCATCCCGCCAAGGTTGACCGCGATCGGTTCATGCGAACTCCCCAACGATAGCTTGCGTGATTGGCAGACTCAGCGCTTGAGCCTCAGCAGTTCCGCTTTGGCTTGATATCCGAGATCGTCGCGGCCGCAGCGACCCGCAACGACCTTTAGCGCTGCCTCGGCTTCCGTCGTATTGCCGTTTATCAGATGCCACTGGCCAAGGTAGAAGGAGGTGGAGCAATCGCCATGGAATCCCACCGACGCCGGCGATCGCAGACCAAGATAGAGGTCGATGATACGAGTTGCCCAATCAGGGCCCGTGATGCGGCCCGCATCGGTTCGGAGTTCGGGGTCTGCCCGCTCGCCCAGGCGCCTCCGGGCGAGGTAACGGAACAGGACCGCATCGGCGTCCGGTTTCACGGCGGTCGCACGCGACAGGTCGGCGGCGGCGCCGCTGAAGTCGCCTTTTCGGTAGCGCGCTATGCCGCGCGCCCGCGCGTAGCACGCGTTCCCCGGATCCAGCTCGGCGGCGCTGTGGTAGTCTGCAAAGGCGCGTTCGAAATCGCCGCGAATTTCGAGCGCGATAGCACGGTTGTAGTGAGCGGGCGCATAGGCCGGGTCAAGTTCGAGGGTCTTGTCGTAGTCGAGAATCGCCCAGCCGTACTTGCGCTTTCCGTGGAGCAGGGCACCGCGGTTGAAATAGGCAGATGCGGCATTGGGATTGGCGTTGACGTTCGCTTCAATCGTTTCTTCGCGCTTCTCCGTCTCAACCCATTCCTTGAAGACGAAGCCGTCGCTGGCGCACTGGCGAGCGAACCTGGGATTGAGAGCGGCGGCCTTCTCGTAGTCCGCGAGAGCCAGGTCGAGCCTGCCGAGCATCTCGTGGAACCTGCCGCGGATGTGGTAGATGACCGCGGTATCCGGACTAGCCTTGGCAGCGCTGTCCAGGTCGGCGACGGCGCGTTCCGGCTGGTTGCGTCGTTCAAAGACGTAGGAGAGTGCCACCTCGGGATGGATATCGATGGCCTTTTGATAGTCGGCAAGGGCGCGAGCGAGGTCGCCGCTGCGGGCGAAGTGTCTCCCGCGGCTGTCGTACGCGGCCGCCAGTTCGGGCTTGAGGCTGCTCGCCGATTGGGGATCGAGCTCGATGGCCTTTTCGTAGTCGGTAATGGCGCGATCGAAATCGCTTCGCCGTAAGAAGAGTCGTCCGCGATTAACGTAGAAAAACATACGCTTTGGAGCGATCTCTATGGCCTTGTCGTAATCGGCGAGGGCGCGATCAAGCGTCCCCCGGCGCTCGAATATTCGCGCGCGGTTGGAGTAGTAGATGGCATTTGAATTGAGCTCGATGGCTCGGTCGTATTCGGCGAGGGCACGGTCGAGGTTTCCCTGATCCTCGAAGACTACGCCGCGGTTGTTGTAGAGGGCTGCAAACCGGGGATCGATCTGTATGGCCTTGTTGAAGTCGGCCATCGCACGGTCGAGTTTGCGCTGTGAGTGGAAGACCCTTCCGCGGCCGTTGAATGCCCGCGCGTCCTGAGGATTGAGCGCAATCGCCTTTTCAAAGTCGGCGAGCGCGCGGTCGTAGTCGCGGTTCGTCAGATAGTCGTCGCCACGCTGCCGATATGCCCAGGCGGCACGCGCATCCTTCTGGATGACCTCCGAGCAAGCGCGTATCGCTTGATCGGGGGGCGTGCGCTCATCGAGGCATTCCGATGCCGCGTCCGCTCTTGCTATGGACGGCGCGCACAAGAGGAGAAGGAACGCAAGCAGGACTTGAAGCATGGCCGGTGTGACTATGGACAGCTGCGGAATGGCGTATGGATATCACGCGAGCCGGCCGTTGAACAGGCTGCCGTCTCGCTGCCCGCCCACCGTGCAGGCTCACGGCCGCCAGGCCAGGAAATTGGCGATCAGCCGGAGGCCGAGGGTCTGGCTCTTCTCCGGGTGGAACTGGGTGCCGGCGATGTTGTCGCTCGCCACCATGGCCGTCACCGGGCCGCCGTAGTCGGCCTCTGCCACCAGCGCCGCGCGGTCGGGCGTGACGAGGTGGAACGAGTGCACGAAATAGGCGTGCAGCCCGTCGGGGCCGGTGGGAATGCCGGCCAGCAGCGGATGGTCGTTGATCACGTCAAGGGTGTTCCAGCCCATGTGCGGGATCTTGAGGGCGGGATCGGCCGGCTCGATCGCCTTCACGTCGCCCCTGATCCAGCCCAGGCCCTCGGTGATGCGGAACTCCAGCCCGCGCTCGGCCATCAGCTGCGCGCCCACGCATATGCCAAGGAACGGCCGGCCCCTGCGGCGCACGCTCTCCTCCAGCGCCTCCGTCATCCCCGGCACGGCATCGAGCCCCGCCTTGCAGTCGGCGAAGGCGCCCACGCCGGGCAGCACGATGTGGTCGGCCGCGCGCACGGCCTCGGGATCCGCGGTGACCGCGATGGCAGCGCTGTTGCCGCTCTCGCGCGCCGCCCGCTCGAAGGCCTTGGCAGCCGAGTGCAGATTGCCGGAGCCGTAGTCGATGATGGCGACGCGTTGCATGGGGCGCGGGTGCGGTGGCAGCCGGAGCCTTTGACGGCGCCCCTCGATATCACGGCATCTCCAACGAGCCAACGGGCACGAGCCACCGCCCTCGCTCGAAGTGGGGCGTCAATCCCTACGGGTGAGGCGTTCCTCGATCATCCTCACCATCCTGGTCTCGAAGCCGCCAAGCGCCGTCATCAGCTCGCGCTTGATCTCCAGACCACCTGCGACATGGTCCTGCGTGGGCGAGCCGGATCGGTCAACTTCCGGGCCGCCGGAGTTCGAAATCGCCGACGAGGCCCATCAGCTCGCTTTTGATCATCAGCTCCAGGTCGTCCTTCAGCTCCTCGAACTGCTTGCCGATCACGAGCAGCGTCATATCAACATGCCGCTCCAGGCTTCGGCCCTGGTCGATCGACTCCAACAGCAGCGCGCGGTGGTGGTGCAGTTCCTCGCGGACTTGCTTGAGGACCTGGAGGAGAAGGGCATTGTCGGCGCTGTCGACGTGCTCGGCCATATGCGCGTTTCGCATAAATCCGCTGAACACGCAAGCTCCCAGGTCGGAATGTTCACACGACTCCTGCCAGGTTCTCGCCACCAGCTGACCTGGACTCTGGCTGCGCGCCACAGCGGGCGTAGGGGCCGCCGCGCTCACCCCCCGACGAGGCCGTATTCGGCGAACGAGATGAACGCCACCGGGTCGCCGGGCTGCACCCCGGTCACGTCCTCGGGGATGTCGATCAGGCCGTCGGCGGCGCGCAGGCCCGAGATGAGCCCCGAGCCGTCGCGCGCGAACTTGTCCACCGCGAGACCGTGCGGCGTTTCCTTCAGGATGCCCCGCCAGAACTCGCGGCGCCCCGTCCTGCGGCCGGGGAACGCGAACAGTGCGGGCAGTTGGTAGCGCCTGGGCTCCGGCCACTCCGCCCCGCCCATGCGGCGCAGCAGCGGCCACACGTACAGCAGGAAGCAGACGAACACCGCCACCGGGTTGCCCGGCAACCCCAGCACCACGCAGTCGCCGATCTGGCCGAACGACATCGGCCGGCCGGGCTTGACGGCAAGCTGCCAGAGGTGGCGCTTGCCGAGCGCATCGAGTGCGGCCACGACGTGGTCCTCCTCGCCGCGGCTGGCGCCGCCGGAGAGGATGACCGCATCGAACCGTTCGGCCGCGCGGGCCAGCCGGCGCTTAATCTCCGCCGGGTCGTCCAGGAGCACGCCGAGGTCGGCAGGCAGCGCGCCGGCGCTGGCGATCAGCGCGGCGAGCATCGGCGCGTTGGCGTCGTAGACCTGCCCTTCCGCGAGGCCGGCGCCGGGCCTCACCACCTCGTCTCCGGTCGAGATCACCGCCACCTTCAGGCGTGCGAAGCAGGAAGCCTCGGCCATGCCGATCGAGGCCAGGGCGGCAAGCTCCTGCGGGCGCAGGACCGCGCCGGCGCACAGCAGCGTCTCCCCGGCTTGGACATCCTCGCCCGCTCGCCTCACATTGGCCCCGCGCTTGAGGCCGGCGGGGATAGCCACCACGGTGCGGCTGCCGACCGTGCGGGCTTCCACATCCTCCTGCAGGACCATGGTGTCGTGGCCCGCGGGCATGACCGCGCCGGTGAAGGTACGCGCCGCCGTGCCCGGCCCCGGCGCGCGCTCCAGACGGTGGCCTGCGGCGGCGCGGCCATCCACAGGCAGCTCCGTCCCGGTGCCGGCGTCGTAGTCGGCCGCGGCGAAGGAATAGCCGTCGACCGCGGCGTTGGTGTGGGCCGGCACCGGCCGCGGCGCCACAGACGTCTCGGCCAGAATGCGCCCCGCGGCCTCGGCCAGCGGCACCCGCTCGGTGCCGGTCACGGGGCCGACACGCTGCTTCAGGATGGCCAGCGCCTCGCCATGGCGCAGGCGCTTCCTGTCGTGGCCGAAGCAGTCGTCGAGGAGCTTGTTGGTCATGGGTCGATGAGGGGTTGGTCAGAGCATCAAGGCTCGCGGCATGCCGCAGGCTATACCAGCGCTATCTATAGCACTCCCAAGTCAGGCGGGAGGGCTGGGGAGATCGTGCCACTTCGACCAGAAAAGCGCTGGGTATGCAAAAATGTCGTTGCCTTTGTTCGTGAAATGTTCGTGTCTGGTTTGAAGAGGACGACTGCCGGATCGGCCGTGTGCCAGTCGAAACACAGCAGCAGCCCAAGCTGGGGATAGCAGACCCGCTCAGAACGGCTCCACGCCCGGCCGAATGTTATCCTCCACACGAATCGGGGGTGGGGAATGGCACGCAGAAGCGCTCAGCGGTCGGTCGCAGTGAACAGCGATCCAAGTGAGCGCGCATCCGCGGTCCAGCCCTCTCTCTTCACGCCGAGCGCGCCGCACGTCCTTCGCCTCCTGCCGAGGAAGGGATCGCTGCTGCGGCCGGTCTACACCACCGATCTCGGAATGGCCCTTTGTGGCGACGCGCTCGCCATCCTGAAGAAGCTCCCAGCCGGCTCGGTGGACCTCGTGGTCACCTCGCCACCCTACGCCCTGCATTTCAAGAAGGAGTACGGCAACGTCGACAAGGAGGGCTACGTCGGCTGGCTTCTCCCCTTCGCGCGCGAGATCCGGCGAGTCTTGAAAGAAGATGGCAGTTTCGTCCTCAATATCGGCGGCAGCTACAACGCCGCCCAGCCGACCCGCTCCCTCTATCATTTCAAGCTGGCGATCGCTTTGTGCGAGCGCATCGGCTTCCACCTTGCCCAGGAGTGCTTCTGGTTCAATCCCGCCAAGCTTCCGGCTCCCGCGGAATGGGTGAACGTTCGCCGTTGCCGCATTAAGGACAGCATCGAATATGTGTGGTGGTTCTCGAAATCACCGTTTCCGGCCGCGGACAACCGCGCAGTTCTCGTGCCGTACAGCGACGACATGAAACGCCTTCTCGTGAAGGGCTACAAATCCAAGAAGCGACCGAGCGGACACAACATCACTGAGAAATTCAAACACGACCATGGCGGATCGATCCCGCCGAATCTTATTGTCCGCGGCAACAACGAGAGCAACTCCGACTACGTGAAGGCGTGTGCCCGCCTTGGCGTGAAGGTGCATCCTGCGCGCTTCCCAGCTGCACTGCCGGAATTCTTCATCAAGCTGCTCAGCAAGGAGGGCGGCATCGTCCTCGATCCGTTCGCGGGTAGCAATACGACAGGACGCGTGGCGGAGCACTTGACCAGGCGCTGGATCAGCATCGATATCGAACCGGCCTACGTAAAGGCGTCTGCAGTGCGGTTTGGGTTGGAGCCGTTGCGGTTGGTTGATGCTTGATCAACACAGACTCATTGGGTTGCTTACGGACCTCTACGGAGTCGAGCCCTGGCCAAAGCCTCTCCACCTTCTTCGCGGCGTCATGCTCGTCGAACAGGGCCTATCGAGGAAGGACGCCGCTCGCACGGTTGGAACCACTGAGGTCAACTTGGCGCGTGTGCTCGCGAGCAAGGACCGGATGAAAGCAATCGTCGGTGAGCGTCAAGCCCCACCGTCTGAATCGGAACTTGAACGCAAGAAGGGCATTCTCGGCCAGCTCATACTAGGACGGGCCGCTGAGATTGCCTTTGAGGAAATTTATAAGAACGATGT
>DATBKR010000323.1:0-15406 GCA_036555805.1 Hyphomicrobiaceae bacterium
CAGCCAGCGACCGATCACGGTCTCGGACTCGCCGCCCTTGTGTCCCGGCACCCACGCCGAGTACACATCGGCGGTGTCGATGGCGTTGAGGCCCGCCGCCACGAAGCGGTCGAGCAGCTTGAACGCCGTCGCCTCGTCCACGGTCCAGCCCAGTACGTTGGTGCCGAACATCAGGGGCGCGATCTCCAGCCCCGACTTTCCCAGCTTGCGCTTTTGCATGGAAGCCTGCGACCCGAAGCTCTGTCCTTCGATTTCGATGTGGGACAAGAAAATTGCTCCGATTGCAAGTCAAGCCGTGGCGAACGCAACGCTACCGCGCGCGCTGCGCCTGCCACGCATTCAGCAATCGGCTCTTCCGTGTCCAGCGTCAGGCGAGCTTCCAGTCGAGCGCGATCTCCGCGTTGAGCACCTTGGAGATGGGGCAGCCGGCCTTGGCGCCCTGGGCGATCTTCTCGAACTGGTCGCGGCTGATGTTGGGCACGCGCGCCTCCAGCGTCAGGGCGGAGCGCGAGATCTTGAAGCCGGGGCCGTCCGGCTCCAGCGTCACGCGGGCGGTCGTGGCGATGCTCTCAGGCGTAAAGCCAGCGGCGGTGAGCGCGAACGCCAGGGCCATGGAGAAGCAGCCGGCGTGCGAGGCGGCCAGCAGCTCCTCGGGGTTGGTGCCCTTCACGTCGCCGAAGCGCGTGTTGTAGCCGTAGGGCGTCGCCGAGAGGACGCCGCTCTGGGTCGTGAGCCCCCCCTTGCCCTCCTTGCCGGTGCCCTGCCAGTGGGCATTCGCAGTCCTGGTGATGCCTGCCATGCCGGTGCTCCTCTTTGGTGTGGGTCGAGCCGGGGTCAGACCCGCTGGCCCCGCCGTCAGGCTGCAGACACGGTGGCCAGGGCGTGACCCCGTCAGTACGTGGTGCGGCGGGCGGCGCGGCGCGAGGGGGCGCCGACAAACGTGATCCGTCATGGCAAACAACGGCGCAACCGGGAGCGTGCGGCGATCTGGGCGGGCTATTTCCTGCCCGCGCCGGACTTTGCGGGCTCCGAGATCCAGCCGTCGCTGACATCTGGGGCTGTCGGGAACAGGCTGTCCGGCGCGCCGGGGCGGGTCACGGGCGAGCTCGACGAGCGCGCGCCCGCATCGGGGCGGGTGCCGCCCTTGCGCGGAGGGGTGCTAGGCGGCTCCTCCGGAATGATCGGGAAGGCCTCTCGCGTGAAGCCGGGCGCCAGGCCGGATATGGGGTTGACCACGATCTGCGGGTTCTCCAGACCGCCCTGCACGCCGAAGTTCCAGGCGAACACGCCCTCCCGTTTCGGTCCGGCGATCAGGTCGCCGAAGATCGGCACGTCGGAGAACATCTTGTTCACCGCAGCCAGCGGCGTGAAGGTTCCGGTCAAGCGCACCTTCCTGGTGCGGAAGTCCACCCGGCCGCTCATGGTCGCGCTCATCAGCTGGCTCTCGATGCTGGCGTTGTTCAGGACGAACTGGCCGGACCCGACCGAGAACGGCGCCCGAAGCGTGTCGAACTCGAACTTCTCGCGCGCCACATTCCGGCAGCGTCCGCCGGAGGTCGGGGCCTCCACGCAGATCGCGTCGCCCAGGAGATAGAACCGGGTCGCCATCAGCGTCCCCGTGCGCTCCGCGGCGCCCTTCCCCTCGATGTTCACCTCCAGGTTCAGGTCTCCGCCGACGGCGTGCGGCAGGAAGCCGACGAGCTTGAAAGCCTGTCCGGCGTCGTTGGACTTGGCGATCAGCAGCCGCGGCCGGCCCGGCTCGGGCCGCACGACCGCTTCCAGCTGTTTGCCGCCGGCCAGGCTCGCGCGCATGTCGAGCTGGTTCAGCTTGTTGGCCCGCTTCTGCATGGTCAGGCGCACGTTGCGCGCGGAGGTCTCGAAGTACCCGAGAACGGTGTCGAACTCGGCGCGCAGATCGAGGCCGTGGTGGTCCTTATGCCTCTCGGTGGGAACGAAGAAGAAGGACTTGAACAGGTCCCTGCCGTCGTAGGTCGGCCCCTTGGCGGTCACTTCCCAGACGTTGTCGGAGCGCAGCTTCCCGTGCGCCTCGAAGTTGCTCACGACATCGAGCGAGAACTGCGGGTAGCGGTATTCCTTGATGTGGAGGTCCTGGCCCAGGCCCATCCAGCCGGCGACCGCCACGTTCTCGCCCTCCAGCCTGACGTTGCGCAGTTCGATCGGATATGCGGTGCCCTTGGCGACGTCGAACTCGAATACCGCGCGCCGGCCCACAGGCTTGCTCCAGCCGAGGGCCTCCAGGACAAGCTCGGCGTTGGCAAGATCGGCGCGCAGGTGGACCTGGGGCTGCCCCTTGGCGTCCTGGGCGACGCTCACCTCCACGCCGACTTCGCCGTGCACGATGTCGTCGATGTCGAGGCCCAGCTCGTTGCGCTCGGCTTCGTAGAGCACGGCGGCGATGCGCAGCGGCGGCTGCTTCTCGGGCGCGGCGCCGTAGACGTGCTGCCACGTGAGCGTGGCCGGTACGTTGCCGACGAGGAACTTGCCCTTCGCCTCGAACGCGCCGGGCGAGAGGTCAACGGCGAGGTTGATCCCCTGCACGTCGTGCGGACCGAGCGCCTGCGGCACCCGGGCGTCGCTGACGCGAACCTTGCCATCGACGGCGATGTCGCGCAGCTGCATGTCCGGCACGAGCGGCATGCCGATGGTCACGGTTCCCTCAATCTTGCCGTCGGCGCCGGCCAGGGTAACGCCCGCATTCTGCAGCAAGTGCGGCGCCTGCTGCTCCATCAGGTCGATGGCCAGCGAGAGCGGGCCGCTCCCCTTGATCGCGAGTTGCCCCTGCCGCGGTTGCGGTTGGCTGAGGTCCACCGCGAAGGTGCTCTTAAGGGAGAATTTGCGCCCGTCCGCCGACGCGATTGTCGCCTCGGGCATGGAGAACTCGACGCTGGTGCCTTCGATTGTCAGGAGCGCGCGCGGGGCGTGCAGCGCCGGTACGCCTTCGAGCAAGGCGAAGTCCAGGTCAGCGCCTTCGAGCGTGAAGATGAGACGGTCGCTGTCGCTGACGGGCGTCCAGCCGCCGCTCGATTTCCCGGCCCCGCGCACCAGCTTGAAGCTGCCGCCGTTCACGTCGCCGCCCACCAGACGGCGCGAGATCCAGGTGCGTGTGTGCGGCGCGAGCCAGCTCGGCCACAGCGTCTTCAGCAGCCCGACCGACATGGCGCCGATCTTGCCGTCAAGGCGCGCCGCGATGACGCCGCCGATGTCGGACAGCTCGCCCTGCGCGCTCACCTCGGTGCCGCCGGCCCGCACGAGGACCTGGTCCACCACGATCCGGCCCTGCTCGGGGTCCAGGAAGCCGGTTGCCGTCAGCTGATCGACGGGCAGCCGCATGGGCGCCTTCGGGTCGGCGGCGATCCATCCCTCGGTCGACTTCATGTCGAAGCGCCAGCGCGGCCCGTCCGCGCCCTGCGCCGCGTAGGCGATGGCACCGGTGAACCGCACGCGCCCCTCCGCCGAGCTCAGCTCCGACGGCCCGATCTCGAAGGTGCGCGCAGCGCCGTTGTAAGTCAGCTCGATGTGGCCGCCGGCGATGCGCATGGGCGTCGCCTGCCCCGGCAGGGCCACGCTGCCGTCGGCGGCCTCGATGGCGATCTTGCCGCCCAGGATGTCGCCGGCATTCGACAATTCGACCTCGATGTCGGCCGAGATGGGCAGGTCGAACGCCTCCAGCGCCAGCAGCTTCGGGAACGCCGACGCGAGTCCGCGCGGTACCAGCCCATGGACCGAAAGCGTCAGGTTGAGCACCTTGGCGCTGACGCGCTCATGGCTTCGGAACGCGAGCTCCCACGGGCCCTCTTTCGAATCGACCTTGGCGCGACCGGCAATCGAGCTGCGGCTGCGCCGGTGATCGAGGTCAACGTCGAGCTCGGGCACCTGCCAGACGGTTTGCTGCCGTCCGTTGTCGATCACAACGGTGGCCGCCCGCAGTCCGATCTCGCGCAGGTAGGCGGTGGCGTGCTCCTGGCGCCGTGCCCTTGCGGACGCCTCGGTGAGCACCTTGACGAGGTCGATGCGGCCGATCGCGCCTTCGGGCTCTTGCGCCGGCGACGCCGCCGGAGCCGGCTGGGCCGCGCCCGGCTGCCGGGCCGGGCCCGCTTGCGGCCCTGGCTGCGCTGCCTCCGCCGCTGCGCCAGGGGAGAACTTGAGCGAGAGCGCGCCGTCGTCGGCGTAGAAGAAGACCAGGCGGGCGGAGATGAGGTCGAGGCTCTCGACGGCGATGCGCCCCCTGAGCAGCGCATGCCCGCTCAGCGACACGGCGACCGAAGGCGCCGCAACGAGGGTCTCGCCGCGCGTGTCGCTCACCTTGACGTTCTTCAGTTCGAACTGGACGAGGCCCCGGTCGTTCAGGCTCAGGGCGACGCCGTCGATGCGCACGCGCGGGCCTGCCAGCTCCTCGGCGATAGCCCCCTCGATCGGTCCCGCGAGGAAATTCAGCGCAATCGGACCGAACATCAATCGCAGATAGAGGAAGCCCAGCAACGCGATGGCGATCAGGGCGCCGCCGCCCACCGCCTTCGCCGCCTTCGACATCCACGCCGGCGTCCACTGGCCCCAGGCGCGCGCTCGTTCCCCGGCTCGGGCGGGCGACATCCGCACGGCCGATGCTGCACCCCTGCCTCTGGACCCCCCGGTCCTGGTCACACTGCTCTCTCGATCCGTCCACAACTTCAGGCGGCCATGCGACGCGTATGACCCGGCTGCAACTCGTGCGCCCCGTTTTCCGCCTCCCCCGGCGTTGCCCCACGGCGGGACCGCATCGCGCCCCAAGAGCTTTGGCCCGCGACACGCGATGTTGCATCCAACTCTGCAGGATTGGGTGTAAAAAGCGACCAAAGGAAGGCGTCTTTGCACCATCCTCAGCTTGCTATGGCCGACCTGTTCCGTGTTAAGTCAACGCCTCGTTAAGACGGGGAGGCCGGGGCTCCAGTCCGATATTCTCGGCAGGATAAGAACTGCAGGACGACCGGCAGGAGTCATGGCGCAGGCAGAACCGGGCGTTGGGAGCTTGATGTTCACGAGGAAGCCCGACTCGGCCGTTGGGGGCGGACCTGCCGTCGTGTCCATCATCGGCCCCGACCTGGTCGTCACCGGCAACCTGGAGACGACGGGCGACCTGCAGGTCGATGGCGACGTGCAGGGCGACATCTACGCGGCGCGCATCGTCATCGGCGAGCAGGCGCGCGTGGTCGGCGACCTGGTGGCGAACGACATCGTCATCGGCGGCAGCGTCCAGGGCTCGATCCGAGGAAATACCGTGGCGTTCCGGGGCGGCTGCCGCGTGGAAGGAGACGTGCTGCACCGAAAACTGACGATCGAGCATGGCGCCTACTTCGAAGGCCGGTCGCGCCGCTCCGAGGACCCGACAGGCCAATACGGCAACGGCAGCGCGCTGCGGTGATGGGAGAACGTGCCGCCGCGGTCAGACCCCTCGCGTCATCGCTGGAGGTCGTTAACATTCGTGGGGGGCGCGGGGTCTGACCCCTACAGCTGCCCCCGCCGTATCTCGTAGAGCATCAGTGCCGTCGCCACCGCAAGGTTGAGCGAATCGATGCGGCTGGCCATGGGAATACGCACCAGCCGGGTGCAGGCTGCGCTCAACTCGGGCGACAGCCCGGGTCCCTCACTGCCCATGAGCAGCAGCGTGGGCGGACGGTAGGTCACCGACCGGAAGTCGGCGCGGGCGCGCAGGTGGGCGCCCGCAATGTCGCCCGGCCAGTGCTGCACCCAGGCCAGCCCGTCCTGCACGCTCGCGCGCGCGAGCGGCACATTGAAGATGGAGCCCATGGTGGCCCGCACCGCCTCGTGCGAATAGGGATCGACGCTGGCGCCGATGAGGGCCACGCCGCTCGCGCCCGCGGCATCGACGGTGCGGACGATGGTGCCGAGATTGCCGGGGTCGCGAGCGGCCTCCAGGCCGACCCACACCGCATCGCCGCCGACCGTTGCGGGCGCCGGCAGGGGCTTCCACACCTGCTCGAAGACCCCGAGCATCGTCTGCGGGTTGTCCTTGGCCGCCAGCTTTGCCAGCACCGCCTGCGACACCTCCAGGCACTCCGCCCCGGCCGCCTCGGCCCAGCGCACGAGGTCGCGCGCCACTCCGCCGGCCGCGCTCCCCGCGAGGAAGACCAGTACCTTCGGTTTCCAGCCGGCATCGCGCGCCGTGACCAGCAGCGAGGCGCCTTCGGCGACGAACAACCCGGTCTCGCGCCGCGCCTTGCGCATATGCAAGGCACGGATCGTCTTCACCCGCTCGTTCTGCAGGCTCGTGATGGTGCGCGTACCGCCACGCGCGCCTTCGGGGCGCGCGGTCATCGCTCGGCGAGGCTCGTCCAGCGGGTGTAGAGCGACGTGGGCAGCAGCCGGCCGCCGGCCTCCTCGACGACGGCAAGCTCACCGCTCTCCGTGGCGCCGGCGCGGCCGGCGAGGCACTCGCGCACCAGGCCGTCCATGGCCAGCGCGGAGGCGCGGATGGCATAGGTGGTGAGCACCAGCGCCGCCTGCTGCGGGGCCAGCAGGGCCGCGCAGTCGCGCAGCAGCGCCGGCAGGTGTGCGAACACGTCCCATTCCTCGCCGTTGGGGCCGCGGCCGAACTTGGGCGGATCGATCAGGATCAGGTGATAGCGGTTGGCGCGGCGCACCTCGCGCGCCACGAACTTGCGGGCGTCGTCGAGGATCCAGCGGATCGGCGCGGCATCGAGGCGGGAGACGGCCTGGTTCTGCTTGGCCCAGGCGATGGCCTTGCGCGAGGCGTCCACGTGCGTCACCTCGGCGCCGGCCCTGGCGGCCAGCAGCGAGGCAGCGCCGGTGTAGGCGAAGAGATTGAGGACGCGCGGGGCCTGGACGCCCGCGGCGGCGTTGAGCCAGCCGCTCATCCATTCCCAGTGCGGCAGCTGCTCGGGGAAGATGCCGAGATGGCGGAAATTGGTGAGCCGACACAGCACGGCGATGTCGCGCACGCGGATGGGCCACGTCTCGGGCACCGGCGCGTTCGTGCGCCAGCGCCCGCCCTCGCCGTCCTCGTCGGCGCTGCCGGCCTTGAAGGCGGCATCCGCCCGCAGCCACGCGCCAGGCTCCAGCGCGGGCCGCCACAGGGCCTGCGATTCCGGCCGGTCGATGGTGAAGCGCCCGAAGCGCTCGAGCTTGCGCCCGTTGCCGCTGTCGAGGAGGGCGTAGTCGGCAAAGCCCGACGTGGCAATCACGCGCAGCGAGGGGTCAGACCCGCAGGGTCTGGCCCCGTCCACGATCCCCGCTTCCGCAAACCCGCTGGCCATCGTCCGCATTCCCGACCATGGACGCCTGCGGTCGGGCGGCTGGATCGCCGCCTAGAACAGCAGGGTCGTCGTGATGTCGACGCACTATACGCCGCCGGGCCCGCTTACTGGACCTCGTTTGCGGCTGCCGCCTGGCGCAGGATGGTGAGCAAAGACTTAGCACTGAACGGCTTCTGCAGCACGGCCGCCACCTTCGCCTGCGCCACCTGCGGGACTGCGTAGCCCGAGATCACCACCACGCGCGCGCCGATGTCGTTGAGGCGGTCGATCAGGCCGTAGGCCATCTCGCCCTTCAGATTGATGTCCACGATGGCCACGTCGGGCGTGCGCGCCGCCAGCAGGCGCTCGGCCTCGTCCAGCGTCGCGGCCGGACCGGCGACGCTGACCCCCAGCTCTTCGAGCAGGGTCTTCAGGGCGTGCGCAACGTGCCAGGAGTCCTCCACCACGAGGACGCGCAAGTCCCGCAACTCCGCCGCCCCCTGCTGTGCGCTTGCAACGCTCGACGACACGCAACCGCTTCCCTGTCCCGGAAAACACTGTCATTCAGCGTATAGCATTGCGAGTCGTGCCGGCAACCCGCCCACGCGAGCAAAAACGCTCCGCAGCGTTTACGCCGCGTTAACCAACATCTGTCCGCGGCCCGTTCTGCCGGCCTTCTGGTGGCGACCGGAACAGGGCCCCGCACCGGGCCGCGCGTCAGCGCTGGGCCGACAGGTAGGCGATGACGTCGGCGCGCGCCTGGGCATCGTTGAGCGGGGGGAGGCCCATGGCTGTGCCGGGCACGAAGGCGTCCGGGTCCGCAATGAAGCGGTCCAGCGTGTCTGCGCTCCACACGAGGCCGGCGGCGCCCCTGGCCCGCATGGCCTTGGAGTATTCGAAGCCCGGCAGCGCCGCGGCCCGGCGGCCCATGACGCCGAACAGGCTCGGGCCCTGCAACTGCGCCGTCTCGTTGCGATCGACGGAATGGCAGGCGTAGCAGCGCTGGAAAACGCGCTCACCGCGCGCCGCGTCGCCCTCGGCGGCATTCGCCGCGCGGGCCGCGTACGCGCCTGCGGCGAGTGCGGCGGCCAGCAGCACTGCGGCGCGTACCCGCAGGAGGAGCACGCGCGCCTCAGTTGGTCTTGGCCGGCACCCGGATCACGCGGATGCGCTCGGTGCCCGACTCGGCGATCCACGCCTCGCCCTTGCGGCCCAGCATCTGCCGCACGTTGGAGTTGGCCCGGTCGCTTGGGAAGCTCTCGAACCGCTCGGTCTCGGGATCGAAGCGCACCACCGCGTTGGCGCCCCAGTCGGACAGCCATACCTTGTCGTCAGGGTCCACCCACACCGCGTAGGCGCGCGGGTGCTCGCCCGGCAGCTTCCATTCCTTCCAGCTGCGGTTGGCCGGGTCATAGACGCTCACCTGGCCGGAGTTCCAGGCGCTGATCCACAGCCGGCCCTTCGAGTCCGACCACACGCGGCGCGCGCCCTGGCCCTTGGTGGGCGGCTCGTAGACGGTGGCATCGCCGGATTCCAGGTCGACTCTGGCGAGATAGCTGCCGGCGAGGGAGACGAACCAGATGTCGCCCTTCGGCGTGGCGGCAATGCCGTAGGGGCCGCGGCCCTTGGGGGCGTCCCAGACGTGCATCTCGCCGGTGGCGGGGTCGAGGCGGCCGTAGACGCCGTTCTGGCCGGTGAACCAGATGCGGCCCTTGCCGTCGAAGGCCGCGGTGTTGAGGTTGGTGTACGGCATGCGTTCAGGTGGCAAGGGCCACGCCTTCACGGCTTTGGTGGCCGGGTCGACGCGCACGATGGCGTTCTGGCCGCCGTCAGTGAACCACGGGGCGCCGTCGGGCCCGATGATCACGCCGTGGGGTGCCGAGTCTTTGCCGAGCGGGATGCGCTCGATCTGGCCGGTGGCGGGGTCGAGGCGGCCGGCGAACCCCTTCCTCTGACCGGAGAACCACACCTCGCCCGTGGGCGCGGCGGCCACGTCATGCGGGTAATCGCCTTTGGCCAAGTCGAAGTATTTCGACTGCTGGGCCGAGGCGGCGGCCGGAACCAGGGCCAGGACGGTCAGCGCAACCAGCAGACGGCGCATGGCAACCTCAATCGTTGGTGCGGCGAGATCCAGTGCTGCCGCCCAGCTTAGCGGACACGGCTCCCCGCCCTCTTCAAGATGCCGCGAGGGGCTCAAGTGCGCGACCCAAACCAGCGCTTCTTCAGCCCGACGTCCTTCAGCCGCGGTCGAATCGCGCCGGCTGTCGCCTCGATCAGCCCACGCCACGAAACTAGGTCCTCCTTGTGGTAAAATTGGGCCGGGCCCGGAGAGTGTCTGATCGAGGCGGCAAGACGCAGAACTGAGCGGGGTTGGCGCGGTACGCCCTGACACTACCGGCCGACGCCCCCGAGCCTGGCGTTCACCTCTGCCGCGGTAATGGTCAGCTCGATGCGGTCGGGCCTCTGAACGAACATGTCGGTCGGGATGGCGATCGCCTGTGGCCCGATGCCCAGCGGTCGTTGGATCTCCGCAACCAGCACCGGTCGGTCGTCGTTGTCGACGCCGGCGGCGATTACCCGGCCGAGCAGCTTGCCGTCGGAGCTGTAGAGCGGCAGCCCCGCCGGCGCCCGCTGCTGCGGCGCTGCGGGCGGGTGGCGGCGCGCGTCCTGCGGCACCGCCTGGGCCCCTGCCAGCACCAGCGCGAGCGCGGCAGCTGCGACACGGTAGTGGAGGAGGGGGGGCATGGTGGCGCCGCCTGAGCCGGATACGCGCCTCTCGCGCGCAGAGCCAGCATTCCTCTCCGGCATCGGGATGAACATCGGGAAAAACGCTGAACGCCGGCCGCGAGTTGCCGCGGCCGAGCGCCGGCATGGGGGCAGCTCTTTGCGCGCTCGCGCCTATCGCAGGTGCGCCTTCCACTCGGAGCGCGCCTTCAGCGCGTCGGCGTAGCGCATCGCGATCCTGCGCAGCCGCTCCGCTTCGAACGCCTGCTGGGCCAGGGCCATGCCACGGTCGAACACCTCGGAGTAGCGCCGGATGCGATCTCCCTCCAGGTCGAAGCGACCGATGCCGTCGAAGACGACGCGGGCGCCCTCGGCCGCTGGATGCGCGGACTCGAAGCTGAAGCGATAGCTGGCATAGCCGATGCCGCCCGAGCGCACCGGATCGAAGAACTCCCAGTGGAAGTCGCGCCCGCCCTCGGCGAAGTGCGCCAACATCGTCTTGATGGCCTCGCGCCCCGTGCTGGGGCCGAAGAAGTAGTCGTCGTAGGTGCCGTCGGGAGTGAACAGCTCGGCCAGCGCATCGCCGTTCCCTGATGCCGCCGCAGCGGCGAAACGGTTCACGAGCTCGCTGAACTCCATGGGTGTCCTCCTGGTGCGTGTCGTCGTTGGAAAGAGCGTAGCCGCCTCGGCGCCGGTCTGCCATGCTGCGAGAGCCGCCGAACAAGCCGGGAGACAGGCCAAATGCTGAAGCTCAAGCCCAATTGCGAGTGCTGCGACAAGGACTTGGCCCCCGATGCGGCCGATGCCCTGATCTGCTCGTTCGAGTGCACCTTCTGCGCCGAATGCGCGGCCGCCCGACTGCCCGGCGGGCGCTGTCCCAACTGCGGCGGCGAACTGGTGCGTCGGCCCATGCGACCGGCGGCCATGTTGGCCAAGTACCCGGCCTCGACGGAGCGCGTGACGAAGCCGCATGCGGGATGCGGCAAGGCCGCCTGAGCGGGGTCAGACCCTGCCTCCAGCGTCGGTATTTTCACGCGAGCGCAGACGCCAGTAGTCTGACCCCGCCTCGGGTGGCCCTGCGGCCGGTGCTGCCCTGCGTCTCCCCCTTTGCCGTTGCGGGCCCGCGCCTGCCGTCGCACCATGCGCCCATGCACAATTCAGGGGGGACGGCCGGGGCGGCGCTCAGACTCGGCGCCGTCGAATGGGGGCTCATCGCGCTCCAGTCGATGCTCTGGGGCAGCTCCTACTTCTTCATTGCCGTCGTCCAATCGGAGGTGCCGGCGCTCACCATGGCGGCGCTGCGCACGGTCCCGGCCGCCACCGTGCTGCTCGTCATCGTCCTGTCCCTCGGCTACCGCCTGCCGGCAACGCTGGCGGAGTGGCGTCTGTTCGTCGGCTTCTCGGCCTTCAACACGGTGCTGCCGTTCCTGCTGATCGTGTGGGGGCAGTCGCGCACCAGCGGCGGAATGGCCGCCATCCTCAACGCCACGGCGCCGCTGTTCGGCATCTTCCTCGCCCACGTGCTGACCCACGACGAGAAGCTGTCGTGGACCAAGGCAGCCGGCATCGCGGTGGGCATCGCCGGGGTGGGCATCCTGATGGGCCGCGACGTACTGGCCGGCGCCTCGGCCGACCTGCTGGCGCGCCTGGCGCTGATCGCCTCGCCGTTCTGCTACGTGTGCGCCAACATCTTCGTGCGCCGCCGGCTCGGGAGCTATCCGCCGTTCGTGATCGCGGCCATGCAGATGCTGGGCGCAATCTTCGTGGCAACGCCTTTGGCGCTGGCGATCGACCGGCCCTGGGGGCAGCCGGCGCCCTCGGTGCGCGCCCTGGGCGCCGTGGTGGCAATGGGCGTGTTCGGCTCGGCGCTGGCCTCGCTGTGCCACTTCACGGTGCTGCAGCGGGCCGGGGCCACCAACGCCTCGCTGGTGACGCTGGTCATGCCGCTAACGCCCGTCGTGCTCGGCGGCGTGTTCCTGGGCGAGCGGCTGAGCGCGACGGACCTTGCCGGAGCCATCATCGTCGCCGCCGCGCTCCTTATCATCGACGGGCGCCCGGTTGCAGCGGTGCGTCGGGTCGTGCGCGGTTCTTGACGCGCCGTTCCGGGTGCGCAAATAGATATGGTCGCGATAAATAAACTCTATCCGCTATGCACTATAGTTGTATTTTCTCGATTGCATTGCAGATATTTTATCTATCGGTTATTCGATAGCGAAGTGGCTGCATTGCTGCATTCTAACACCAAAAGCGCCCGCCAGCCGCCCGCCACGCTTGCAATTGCATCGCCATTCCCGCACGCAAGGGGCCCTGGCGCTGCCCAATCCTGTGCCAATCGTTTGGCGCTGCGCTTCGCAAATTGGCTCCACTACAGAAAGTACCGCCTCAACGGCGGCATTTGCGTGCTGCGTACCAGACCACAGGAACCCGGGTATGAAAAAGGTAATAGTGGGCGTAGCCGTCGCCCTAGCCGTCATGACAAGCAATGCCGCAGCCGATGGAATCGACAGGCGGCCTCCACCAACCATCGCGGCTCCCCAGCCCTATGTCGCGCCGCCGGGCTGGACCGGCTTCTACATCGGAGCGGGCGTCGGCGGAGGCGCCGTCATTCACGATTTCACCGTCAACGACGTCGATCTCGGCAGGTCGCACTTCGACGGCATCGGCGGCGACGGCGTGTTCGGCACGGCGATAGTGGGTGGGGACTTGCAGGTCAGTCCGAACACCGTGATAGGCCTGTTCGTCGACTATGACTTCTCCGATATCTCCAGCGACTTCTCCGTGCTCGACCGCACGATCAGGTCCTCGATCGATCATGACCACAGCTGGTCCGTCGGCGGCAGGATCGGCTTGCTGTCGAGCCCGTCCACCCTGTGGTATGCGACCGGCGGTTACACGCAGGCCCGGTTCGAGGGTTCCACGACCGTCAGCTTCGATGACGGGGACGTGAGAGCCTCGCGTGACAGGACGTTCGACGGCTTCTTCGTGGGCGGCGGCGTCGATACCCGGCTGGCTGCGAGCAACTGGTTCCTGCGGCTGGAGTACCGGTTCTCCGACTTCGGCAGCGAGCGGATCTTCAGAGACGACTTCACCACGATCGACGTCGAGCCGACAATGCACACCGCGCGCCTTACCCTGGCCTACAAGTTCGGCAGCGGCGGCTACGGCTACGGCTGGGGCAGTGGCTGGGGCAACGGCTGGGGTTGGGGCCGGTAGAGGAGGTGTCGGACCCCCCGACCACCGGGAGGGTCCGACGCCCAGCCGCCGAGCCGCTTGGCGAACACGTGGGCCGGCGCTTCGGCTAAGGCAGAACGCCGTGCCCCTCCAGATCGAGCTGCAGCTCCGACGGGTTCGCCGGCCGGCGGCAACGGCCGTCGAACTGCGCGCCCTCCTCGATGACCAGCGACATGTGATGGATGTCGCCTTCCATGCGCGCCGACGTTTGCAGCGCCACCGTCATGGCCCGAATGACGCCGGAAACCTGCCCGCGCACGATCACCCGCTCGGCGGCGACAGTGCCCGTCACCCTCCCCTCCTCGCCAATGATGATTTCGGCGCCACCGACGTCGCCTTCGACTTCGCCGTCCACCTGGAGTGTGCCCCGGCTGATGATCCTGAGCCCCTGGCCGATGATCTTGAGGTCGTTGCTGATGACCGACTTGCCTGCTTCGATGGACCCGGAGCGGGTCTGCTGCGGCCGGTAGCCGGCGCTCGGACCCGGCGAGGCTGGCTCGGTCGGCGTCGGCCCGGCATCAGGGCTGCGTGTGAACATCCATGTCCCCCGTGATGTTGCTTCGGATGCAGAGAAAGCGGAGAAGGCGGCGGGCCAAAAGAGTGGCAGGCACGCACGCTCTGCCCGTCCCTCCGAACGCCGCCGCGACGCGCGCCGGAGGTGCCGCAAACATCGGCAAACGGTGGGCGGTCGCGCCGGGACGATGCGTCACTCGTAGCCGTCCCGTTGGCTGAGCTCTCGCTCCCTGGCGACGCGCTCGCATGTCTCGTCCACTGCCTTGATGCGATAGAGCAGGTCGCTGCCTTCCGCGGGAAGCAGGCGCAGGACTTTGTACCTGCTCGCTGTGTGCAGCCCGGCCAACCGCCCGGGCCGGTAATCGACGACCTGGCCGACCTTGAACTTGTGTTGCGCCATTGAAACCTCGCATCGTTGCTTGAGGGGAGCGCGCTACCGGTGCTTCTTCTTTGCCCCGCGCCTCAGACCGATGCCCGGGCCCCGCTCGAACGGCGAGGTCTGGGCCGGCGGCTTGGGCTTCTCCACCTTGGGTTTTCGCTTCTCCCGGCCGCTCTTCTGGAAGCCTCTGGCCACGTCACACCTCCTATTGGACCTGTGGACGCGCGGGTGCGCCACAACGACGGGCGCAGACTACTGTCACGATCCCGCCTCGCCCTTTTCGTGCCTGCGCCGGGACGGCCGGCCACTCGCCGCCGCCCGGCCGAGCGCGGATGCCTGCCCGGCGGGCTCGCGCCGGGCCAGCGGGTACTCGGAGGACTCGTACAGCCGGCGTATGCCGTGGCTGTCGAACCGCTGCTCACCCACCTCAAGTGCCGCGCCCACAAAGGACTCGGACGGAAGCTCCTCCATGGCGAAGCGGATGGCCTCCGAGGCCTTGGCAAAACGGCGATAGCCGACGGGCCGGCGCCGGGATGGCCGCGCAACGCCCGGGAACAACTCCGCCTCCGCACCGTAGTCGAAGCTCGACATGTCGCTATCACCTCGTGCCTCGCCGCCTGCGCTCGCCGGGCGCCGGCAGAGGCGATCTGCGTCCGCGCCGTGCGAGCGCCGCTTCACGAGCGCGGGGAGCGCTGCGTGCCACGCGAGGCTCGCTGACGGCCGTCAGAACCCGGTGGTGGGCGAACGTGGAAAACTCCACTCTCTCAGTCCTCGGCGCATGGCGACGCGTGCTGGCCGAAGGCACCTGATCCAACTGCGGCTGCCCGCCGCGATCCGATCGTGATGTCTCAGGCCCCGATTCACACCCACGAACGCAACCTGCAGTGAACGGGCCGGGGCCGATCGCCATGCCAAGAGCGAAGGGCGGTCGCGTCAGCCGCCCGAAGGGGGCATGACGCCACCTTACCCCCTCGGTGGCATGCCGTCACGCTATTCTTACCAGTGCCATCCGCATCGATGCACGGTCGATCACAGGGGAATGTGTTTGCATTTTCGCCCGACGCAGCCCATATGCCCTGCAGCCGGTGCGATCCATGGTGGGTCGCGCTTCACTCTTTGGTTGGACACCGGCCGTAGCCGGCCCATGATCGGCTAGGTGCCGTCTCCGAAACTCGAGTTGCCCGGGCCGAGCGTGGGCCCTTGATTGGCCGGCTTCATCACGCACATCCGAAAGAACGTCTCCGCATGAGAATCTCTGGAACTGTCAAGTTCTTCAACACCGCGAAGG
>DATBKR010000324.1:0-2092 GCA_036555805.1 Hyphomicrobiaceae bacterium
ACCGACCCGTCCGACTTCACCACCACGTCGTTGGGCGAGTTGAGGCGCCTGCCGCCGAGGTTGTCGGCCAGCACGGTGATGGAGCCGTCGTATTCGGTGCGCACCACGCGCCGGCCGCCGTGCTCGCAGGTGACGAGGCGCCCCTGGCGGTCGCGCGTGTTGCCGTTGGAGAAATTGGAGGGCTTGCGGAAGGGGCTCACCGCTCCCGTCCCCTCCTCCCACTTGTACATGCAGTTGCCGGGCACGTCGCTCCACAGCAGGTAGCGGCCGTCGCCGAACCAGACCGGCCCCTCGGCCCAGCGGCAGCCCGTGTAGAGGCGCTCCACGCAGGAGAGCTTGAGCCAGTATTTCTCGAAACCGGGATCGAGGGCGACGATGGCGGGATCGGGGTAGCGCGTGGCCTGCTGCCAGCCGTTGGAGAAGGTAGGCACGGGCGGTGCGGACATGGGTGTCTCCGGCAGCGGACGTCGCAAGCAAGCTCCAGCCCGGCACTCTGCAGCACCGCGGCCGTTTCGGCCAGCCTCAGCTCGCGTGGAGGCGACGCACCACCAATCCGGGCTGCTGCCCGACCCGCCTCAGGCCGGACGCCAGTGCTCGGCGATCCAGGGGGTGGGGCGCACGTACTTGTAGGTGCGCTTGTACCAGGGGGCCGGCCAGCGGCCGTCGCGGGCCTCGTCGGGATCGGGCTTGCCGGTAAAGCAGACGACCTTGGTATCGGCGGGCAGCGGCGCCGGCTGGAAGAAGTTCAAGGGCCAGCGCGGGACCAGCGTATGCTTGAAGCTCACGCACCACGACGCCGGCCAGAACGTCTTCTCGGTGATGGTGCGGGAGATGTAGGTCTGACTGTTGGGATAGGCCCCGGTGAAGCCTGACGGGTCGCGGCGCAGGTTCTCATGGATGTAGCTGTGGGCTCCCACGCGAAAGCGGTAGCAGGAGGTGTTGCCGATGCCTGAGCCCTTCTGGGTCCAGTTCTCGATCACGCAGAATGTCGAGGCCGGCTCGTAGTCGAAGAACTGGTCGAGCGAGCCGGTGACGACGATGTCGAGATCGAGGAACAGCACGTCGCCCGACACGCCCGGCAGCTCCGGGGCCCACAGCGCGATCTTGCGCCAGGGCCTCCAGGCGAACTGCGTCGGCAGGGTCAGCTGCAGCATGGGGTAGACCGTCACCTCAGGATCGATGCCCGCTGCATCGTCGGTGTAGCAGACGAGCCGGGTGGGCCGCGCGGTGTTGCGCTTGATCATCGACCACAGGCAGTTCACGTAGGCGGCAGGGTAGCGGTTCCCCCACTTCATGCAGACGATGGTCTGCATCCTCGAATCCCCAGTCACAGCAGCTCCCCCGAACGCCGTAGTCGTGGTGGCCGACAAATACACTATGAGATGACGAATACCGCCAATCCTAGAGCGCCGCAGCCGCCCGGGTCAAGGAAGGGGCGCCGAGCGGCTGCCCAGCGGGGCCGTTCGCGATTGGCCATTCGCCGGCTCCCGGCGACTCGACGCGGGCTACAGGGTCTGCTCCGCTCGGCAACCGGGCTTCTGCCGCCCCCCGGTAGGTTGGGTCGAGCGAAGCGAAGACCCAACATCGCCCAACTCAGAGCAGCGTTGGGTCTCGCTACCGCTCGACCCAACCTACATGTGCTCACCCGAAGCGGAGGGGCAGCCGGCGGGGGCCGCGCACGGTGCCTTCCGACCAGGTCACCGGCCCGGCGACGCTGAACTCGGGCACCCGCTTCAGCAGCTCCTCCAGCGCCACCGTCAGCTCCATGCGCGCGAGGTTGGAGCCGATGCAGCGATGGATGCCGAGGCCGAACGCGGCGTGGCGGTTCTCCTTGCGGCCGAGGATCACCTTGTCGGCGTCGGGGAACATGGCGGGGTCGCGGTTGGCGGCCGGGAACGACAGGAGCACCATCTGCCCCGGCCTGAACGGACAGCCGCCGATCTCGGTCTCGGCCACCACCTCGCGCGCCATGGTGACGGGCGCATAGGCACGCAGCAATTCCTCGATAGCGGTTGGCATCAGCTCCGGCTCGGCGACCAGGCGCCGCCGGTCCTCCGCAGCCTGAGCGAGGTGCCAGATGAACGCCCCTATG
>DATBKR010000325.1:0-2398 GCA_036555805.1 Hyphomicrobiaceae bacterium
CATAGCCATCCTCGCTCACGCCGGCGTCGGCTTTCGGAGCAAACCAGTCAGCGACTTTCTCGGACATCTTCCCCGGGGCCGCGTATGCCTGGGCGTATCCTTGAGGGAGCCATCCAGCGGTATGTGACCTCTCGACCATCGCAACCTCCATTGTGCAAGCGTGAGCATCGCCATGGCGCGGCATCCCGCCTTGATCAAGGTCAACCGCGATCCATCGGAACACCGTTCGGCGAATTTCAGGCCGGCATTCTCAATTTGACGCACGTCAAGGCGGCACGCGCGTCTTCAACGTCATTCGACAACGTTCCCGTCCTCAGAAGGCCGGAGATCGCCATGTTCAAGAATGTTCTGATTGCCGCCGACGGGTCGCAGCTGGCCGACAGGGCGATCGATCAGGGCCTTAGCCTTGCCAAAGCCCTCGGCGCCAAGGCGACTGCTGTCACGGTCACTGAATCATGGGATGCGCTGTCCAGAGCCGCACTTGCACAAAAGCAGGTGTGCAACCCGGTCGCCGGGTATGAGGAGCGCATGGCCGCTGCCGCACATCGTATCCTGTGGTCCGTCGGCGAGAAGGCGAAGAAGCTGGGTGTCGCGTGCACCACCATACATGTGAAGGGCCGCCATGCGGCGGAGGGCATCATCGAGACTGCCCGAGAGCAGACGTGCGACCTGATCGTGATCGCCGCGCACGGCCGGCGCGGACTCGCGGCCGCTCTCATCGGCAGCCAGGCCAATAGGGTCGTGACTCTCAGTCCCGTGCCGGTGCTCGTCTGTCGCTAGCGAGAGCATGACTGGCCTCTCGCATTGGCGCACTCGACCGCGGTCCTGCGCTTGGTGCTGATCGAGGTCATCCAGATCATTCAGGAACTTGCTCCCTGTCGCTCGCGGACCGATGGCTACGCGTCGAATTCGCCCCCGGCGGCGTGAGGCGGGCCACGCGTCGCAACGCGGGGCCAGGCGGCAGCACTTGGCCGTTGCAACGAGCGCGCTCGGCAGCGTCGCCACAAGCCTCACACGCCCCAGCGGCGTACGAACCGGACCTTCACGACGTGCGTCAATACCGCGTACGCGACGAGGATGGCGCCGACCAGCGGCCAGTAGAGAGGGGGCAGCGGTATGAACCCCAGCGCGGCGCCGACGGGCGTGTAGGGCAGCGCGATCCCGACACAGCAGATGATGAGGCTCGTGGTGATCAGGGCGGCGCTCGCCCGGCTCTCGATGAACGGCACCTTGGCCGTGCGGATGATGTGAATGATCAGGGTCTGCGTGAGCAGCGACTCGACGAACCAGCCGGTCTGAAACAGTGACGGGTTGCTCCAGGCATGGAACACCCACAGCATCATACCGTAAGTGATATAGTCGAAGATGGAGCTGATGGGCCCGATGCACACCATGAATTTGAAGACGTTGTCGATATCCCAGCGCCGCGGTGCCGCGAGGTAGTCCTCGTCCACGTTGTCGGTAGGGATGGCCGTCTGCGAGAAATCATAGAGAAGGTTGTTGGTGAGCACCTGAATCGGCGCCATCGGCAGGAACGGCAAGAACAGGCTGGCGCCGACCACGCTGAACATGTTGCCGAAGTTCGAGCTCGCGCCCATCTTGATGTACTTGGTGATGTTGCCGAAGATCTTGCGTCCCTCGATCACCCCCTCCTGCAGCACCATCAGGCTCTTCTCCAGGAGGATGATGTCGGCCGACTCCCGGGCGATGTCGACGGCCGAGTCCACCGATATGCCCACGTCGGCCGCCTTCAGCGCCGGGCTGTCGTTGATGCCGTCGCCAAGGAAACCGACGACGTGGCCCTTGCGGTGCAGGGCACCGACAATGCGCTCCTTCTGCGCCGGCGTCAGCTTTGCGAACACCGTGCTGCGCTCGGCGGCTTCAGCGAGCTCGTCGTCATTCATGGCCGCGACGCGCGAGCCGAGCACGATCTCGCCCGCGTTTAGACCGACATCGCGGCAGACTTTGCGGGTCACGACCTCGTTGTCCCCGGTCAGGATCTTGACCCTGACACCCCTCTCCGCGAGCCCGGCGATGGCGGCCCCGGCGCTTTCCTTCGGCGGATCCAGGAAAGCGATGTAGCCGAGCAGCGTCAGGTCGGATTCGTCGGCGACCGAGTAGGCGGCCTTAGGGTTGCCCAGCTTCTTGTAGGCGACCGCCACGACCCGGAACCCATCGGAGTTGAGCGCGACGGTCTCTTCCCTGGCGGTAGCATAGTGGCTCTCGTCCAGCGGGCCTCTTTGGCCGTCGATCTCGAAGTGCGTGCAGGCGGCGAAGATCTCCTCGACGGCGCCTTTGCAGATGAGGACGTGCCGGCGCTCATGATCGGAGACCACGACGGAGAGGCGGCGGCGGGCGAAATCGAAGGGGATCTCGTCGACTTTGGCGAATCCCTCGT
>DATBKR010000326.1:0-5388 GCA_036555805.1 Hyphomicrobiaceae bacterium
GCCCTTCCCCAGCACCTGCAGGAAGCGCGTTGTCCAGTGAATCGCCTCGTCCATGGATTTCACCTGGAACAGCGCGTAGGACGCCACCAGCTCCTTGGACTCGGTGAACGGACCGTCGATGACGGTGATCTTGCCGTCCTGCAGGCGCACGCGCTTGCCTTTCCTGCTGGGGTGCAGTCCGTCGCTCGCCACCAGCACGCCCGCCTTGGTGACCTCCTCGATGAACACGCCCATCCGCTCGATCAGGTCCTTGCTGGGCGGCGCTCCGGCCTCGCTGCTGGCGTCGGCTTTCAGCATTCCCAAGATTCGCATCGTCTTTCTCCTGTCATCTTCGGCTCGCCCAAGCGGCGGCGCTGTTGGTTCGACGGAACGGCGGGTGGAGCGACCGACACGGGCAACAGGAATTGTTTCCTGGGCCGGCCCGGTCGATCCAGGGAACCCGCGCCACGGTCACTTCTGCTTCGCGATCTCCTCGCCGAGCTTGCGGTGGTGCTCCACTGCAGGGCCCTCGCCGAAGTCCTCCAGCTCGAACAGTTGGCGGATCTCGATCTCGCAGTCGCCGTCGTGCGGCTTGGGGCAGCGCTTGATCCACTCGATCGCCTCGGCCCGGTCGCGCACCTGGATGATCCAGTAGCCGGCTACCAGCTCCTTGGTCTCCGCGAACGGCCCGTCGACCACCGTGCGCGCGCTCGAACGGTCGCCCATCTTGCCGCCCGTGAAGCGGATGCGCGCGCCTTTGGAGCTCGCCTGCAGACCGTTGCCGTCGAGCATCACGCCCGCCTTCACCATCTCCTCGTTGAACTTGGCCATGGCGGCGAGCGCCTCCTCCGTGGGCAGCTTGCCGGCTTCCGAGTCCTTGGTGGCCTTGACCATCACCATGAAGCGCATCGTCGTTCTCCTTCCGTTTGCGTCGGCGCCGCCGGCTGCCGGACTCGCCCGACGCCAGGGTCGCTCTGATGACACGTCGAACGAGGTTCCCCAGGATCGACAGGCCCGGCCAACATTTTTCCGGGGGGATAAGTAAGTCTTTGACGCAAGAGAGGCTTTTTCGGGTGCCGGCAATCGAGCGCGCGTGTCTTTCACCGGTTCGTGATGGAGAGTTGCGGATGCGCTTGGACCTCGGGTGCGGCTCGTTTAGGGTCGCGGCAAAGAATCGGGGAGATTCCCATGGCTGAGACGACGCAACTGGTGATGGCCGGCAAGCGCATGTCCGTGCCCCGGCTGTTCAAGCGCCTCGTACAGATAGCGCTGTCCGTGGCGGTGACGGCGGCGGTGTTCTTCATGATGATCGCGGGCAACGGCTACCTGGTCGGGCGCACGACGTTTCGGGCCGGCTTCAACGCCTGGCTGGTGTTCATCCAGCGGTCTGACATCCTGGCCACGATGGTGCTCACGGCCGTCGTCACCGTACTCGTGATGTACTGGCAGCGCGACCAGGAGCGCCGCCCGGGCGGATCGAGCCGGCCCTCGCTCTGAGCAGCGCCGCTGGCGCGCGAGGCAACGCGAGGGACGCACCGCGCGCCCGCCCACCCCGTGCCGCGGCGGCGCGAGGAGGGCGGGTCTCCGTTCCGCACCTGAGCACGCGCCGCGTGCCACGGGCGTTCCTCCGCCCGGCACTGGCCACTCGCCCGATGGCCGCAACACTGCCCTCCGACCCGAACGTGCGCATGGCCCGCCTGCAGACTGGCCGGAGGATCCCGGAGTGCGAGCTTCCACAGCACACTGGCGCAACGGCTTGGGCGAGCGCTCCAAAACCATCTTGAGTGTGTCTCTTTCGTCCCACCTGAGAAGCGACATTCTTCATCAGATGCCTGCATTCATTGCTTCGATGACTGTTGTATGCGACGTGTGGACACCGTGTGGATAGTTTGTGCGTAACTTCGATGATCTCAGGGGCGGGCGTATGTTGAGTTCGCGGGTGCTCGCCGCCATGCTGCTGATGAGCACTGTGGCGGGGTGTGCAGTTATGGAGTCACGCTTCGATTCCGACTCCGAAGGAATTGTCTACTATCTCCCACGCACCCTCGTGAAAACCACTGTCACTTCAGACAAAACCGGCGTCAGCTTTAAGTTCGAGCCGGTAAACATTACCGATCTCGGCAACAGGTATGCGCTGAACTACCGCAATAATCCATTTTTTCATGACCGACTGTGCGTCTTGCTGGACGAAAACAACGGCTACCTTAAGTCGATCGAATACGCTTCTCAGGATGCCACCCCCAGCATTGCTGTGGCGTTGGCTCAACTTGGAGCACGGCTCTCCGGACAGCGGCCTCCACCGCCCAGCACAATGATGGTGACGAGCTTCCGCATGGCCAAGGAGCCTCCTCCTCCAGAGACATTGACGTTTTCCATCACGTTCGATCCTTTGGATCCAGAAAGAGTGAGACGTGTAAACAATGAGATAAATCGCAGACTGGGTACAGTTGATGCATCATACGGGCTCGAATTTCCCGATTTCCGGTCCGTGCGGTCGCAGCACAAGGCCTGTGACGGCAAAGGCGTCTGCTTCCGCACCAAGGTTCACACTGCTGTCCGCGTAGTGAGAAGATCGAACGGCAACGTGGAGGAGCTCGATACCGTCCCTGTGGATGTGTACGGACCTGTCGGCAATGTCGACCTGTCGCGTGCGTTCCTGGTCGAGAAGGTCGTGCGCTTGTCATTCAAGGATGGTGCCTTGGAAGAGTTGATCATGAAGAAACCCAGCGAGGCGCTGCAGGCCGCCAAGCTCCCTCTGGACGTGCTTGATGTACTGCTCGCCGTGCCAGGCAACTTCGTCGACGGCATCAGCGGGACAAAGGCGGCGCGACAGGCCTACGTTGACGAGCTCGATGCCCGGACGAAGGCCATCCAAAGCATCAACGCGAGCCTCGATGCAATGGCCAGCCGCACGGCCATCACACCTGTCGGCGAGGGTGAGAATATCTACAAGCTGACATGTCAAGGCAGGCTGACGGGCGGCGGCGGGGGCAGTGGCGGTGCACCCGGATAGCCTCAGAGGGATGTCCCGACTGCCCGCATCCGATTCTCCCTGGGGGGAGGCGCACGTGCTCATACGTTATTCGTCGATCGCGCTATTGCTTACTGTCGGGGCCCTTTCGCAGGCCTGTGCCAATCGTGAAACGGATGTTGCCGGACTCGACAAGCGGCTGGAGCGCATCACGATGCAAGATCAACCGTTGGATTGTGCGACCATTTTCGCCGAGGTCAAAGCCAATATTCAGACGATCTCCGACCTGGCGCGCCAACAGAATGCAAAGCTTACACAGCGGACGTTCTGGTACGGCAAGAACCTGCAGGGTGCCGAGGGCAAAGAAATTCAAGCTTTGCAAAGCCGGCAGCAATACCTGGTGACTCTGGCCCAACATAACGGCTGCGGGGCACAACCAAAAAACTCCTGACGAGCGTTGCGGCTCCCATTCGATCGCGGGCGCCTGGCGGCTGGCCCACCCATCACTCCGCCGCCTGCGGCGCGGCGTCCGCGGCGGCCTCGCCGCGCTTCGCCAGGGAGCGGCCGGTGAGGCGGCGGATGACCACGTAGAACACGGGCGTGAAGATGAGGCCGAACAGGGTGACGCCGATCATGCCCCAGAACACCGCGGTGCCCAGCGCGATGCGCATCTCGGCGCCGGCGCCGACCGCTACGTAGAGCGGCACCACGCCCAGGGTGAAGGCCATCGACGTCATCAGGATCGGCCGCAGCCTGAGCCGGCACGCCTCCACGGCCGCCGAGACGATGTCGCGGCCCTGCTCCTCCAGCTGCCGCGCGAACTCCACGATCAGGATGGCGTTCTTGGCGGCCAGCGCGATCAGCACGATGAATCCCACCTGGGTCAGGATGTTGATCTCGCGCCCGTGCAGCCACACGCCGAAAGCGGCCGAGATGAGGCACATGGGCACGATCAGCATGATGGCAAGCGGCAGCGACCAGCTCTCGTACTGGGCCGCCAGCGCCAGGAACACGAACGCCACGCTCAGCGCGAAGATGTAGTAGCCGGCGCGGCCGAGCTTGGCCTCCTGGTAGGAGAGGTCGGTCCACTCGAAGCCGATGCCGGGCGGCAGTTTCTCGTCGGCCAGCGCGCGCATGACGGCCAGCGCCTGCCCGGAGCTGACGCCGGGCATGGCCGTGCCCTGCACTTCCGCCGACGGGAACAGGTTGTAGCGGGGCACGCGTTCGGGGCCGGCGATCTCCTTGAAGGTCACGAGGCTGCCCAAGGGCACCATGGCCCCGTCGCTGTTGCGCACGCGGATCCTGGCGATGCTCGCCTGGTCCATGCGGAAATCGCCGCCGGCCTGGGCAGTGACGCGGTAGGTGCGGCCGAACATGTTGAAGTCGTTGACGTAGGCCGAGCCCAGGAACACGCGCATGGCCTCGAAGATGTTGGTGACGGGAACTTTGAGCATCTGCGCCTTGTCGCGGTCCACGTCGACGAACACCTGCGGCGTGGCCGCGGCGAAGGTGGTGAAGACGTTGGCGATGCCCGGCGTCCTGTTGGCCTCGGCCACGAACTCCTGCGTGATGCTGGCGAGTTCAGCGGAAGGCAGGCCCAGCGTATCCTGCAGGCGCATGGAGAAGCCGGCCGCCGCGCCCATGCCGCGCACCGGCGGCGGGATGAACACCAGGATCTGCGCGTCCTCGATCTCAGCCAGCTTCACGCGCAGCGATTGGGCGATCTTGTCGACCGTCAGCCCGCGCCGGTGCCGCTCCTCGAAGTCGTCGAGCACGATGAACAGCAAGCCGGCGTTGGTGGCGGATGTGAAGGTGGCGGCGTTGCGGCCGGTGAAGGCGTTGGAGTTGAGCACGCCCGGCTCGGCCAGCAGGATGTCGGTGGCCTGGCGCACCACCGCGTCGGTGCGCTGCAGGGAAGCGCCGGGCGGCAGCTGCAGCGAGATGACGAGGATCGCCCGGTCGAGGTTCGGGATGAAGCCGGTCGGCAGGCGCTGCACGAACCAGAGTCCGAAACCCAGCAGCAGTGCGTAGCAGACGAGGACGGGCAGCCACACCGCCGCCAGCCGGTGCACCAGCCGGGAATAGCCCTGCGCCAGCGCCGCGAACGCAGCATCGAACAGGCGGAAGAAGCGGTGCACGGGCGCCATGACCAGCGACGAGCGCTCGTGGGCGCCGTGCGGTCTGAACAGCAGGGCGCACAGCGCCGGGCTCAGGGTGAGGGACAGGAGCAGCGAGATGCCCGTCGCCGTGGCGATGGTAACGGCGAACTGGCGGTAGAACTGGCCGCTGATGCCGCTCAGGAAGGCGGTGGGCACGAACACGGCGAACAGCACCAGCGCGATGGCGACGATGGCGGTGCCCACCTCGTCCATGGACACGCGCGCCGCCTCGACGGGGGACAGGCCTTCCTTGAGCTTGCGCTCCACGTTCTCGACCAC
>DATBKR010000327.1:0-9176 GCA_036555805.1 Hyphomicrobiaceae bacterium
GGGCGAGTTCACCGTGATGAGCAGCGTGTACCCGTCCGGATGCGCGTTGGCCACGACCGCGGAGCCCTGCGTGCCGCCCGCGCCCGGTCGATTCTCGATGACAATGGGCTGGCCGAGCTCGCGGGCCAGGACGTCTTGCGTCAGCCTCGCCACCGCATCGGTTGAAGCGCCCGGCGTGAATGGGACGATGACCGTAATGGGCCTGTGGGGATAGCTCTGTGCCGATGCGATCTGCGCCGCGATCAGGGCAAGCACGGCCGCCAGCACACCGCCGGTCGCGCGAAACAAGGTCCGCATCCCGTCTCCTCCGCCCTGCGCCGACGCGAAGCTGTGGCCGTCAGCCGATTGATCCGTATCAGGTCAACCACTGTACCGTAGGTTCTGGGCGGACTCTACGCTCGTCTCGCAAACCGCCGGCCACCTCGGGGTGCGCCCATCACGCGGCGGCCCGCTTGCATACCCTCCGCCGGCACGCGACGATGCCGCCATCGGCGCAGGATCGGGAGGGACTATGGTCACTACGGACGCATTCAGGCTCGACGGCAAGGTCGCCGTCGTCACGGGGTCGGGGCGTAACATCGGGCGCGCCATTGCGGAGGCCTTTGCGGCGTGTGGTGCCAAGGTCGTGGTCAATGGCCATCGCGACCGGGACGCGATCGAGGTCTTGGCGCGCAGCATCAAGGACCGCGGCGGCGACGCGGTTGCGGTCATGGCGGACGTGTCGAAGGACGCGGACACGAGCCGGCTGATCGAGAGCGCCGCCGCGGCCTTCGGATCGGTCGACATCCTGGTCTCAAACGTCGCGGTGCGCCGCTATCGCGCCTTCCTCGAGATCACGCCCGAGGAATGGCGCGAGGTCATCGATACCAACCTCTCCGCCTCATTCTTCCTCGCCCGGCATGCACTTCCCCACATGCGTAAGCGCGGCAGAGGCCGCATCATCGTGATCTCGGGTTTCGACGGCTTCTGGGGTCAGATAACGCATCGCGCGCCGAATCTGGCGGCCAAGGCAGGCCTGCACGGCCTCGCCAAGGCGATCGCGCGCGAGTTCGGCCCCGACGGCATCACCGCGAACACAGTGGCGCCGGGGGCCATCGACACCGTGCGGGACTGGTCGCAATACGTGCATCAAGACAAGGAAAGACTCGTGGCCGAGATCCCCCTGCGCCGCTTCGGCCACGTCGACGAAATCGCAACGGCGTGCCTCTTCCTTGCCAGCGATGCCGGCGGCTTCGTGTCCGGGCAAGTCGTGCACGTGAACGGCGGCCACTACATGTATTGACGATGCCGCGCGCCGTCGCGCCTTATCACGCGGCTTCGGCGAAGCTGAGCTTGAAGCCGTGCACCTCCGCGAGCGTGCGCACCGCCTTCTCGGAGTCGGCCGCGGGCAGGGGCACGAACGGCGCGCGCACCTTGGCCCAGCCGGGGTCGCCGCGGTAGTGGGCGATGAGCGCCTTGAGCGCGGGGATCATGGGATAGGCCTGGATCGCCTTGCGGATGGCGGTGATGCCGGCCTGCAGCCCCTCGGCGTCCGGCGTCTTCCAGCTGTCGTAGACCTGGCGGATCGCCGTAGCGCTGACGTTGCAGGTGGCGGAGATACACCCGGCCGCACCGTTCTTGAGGCCGTCGAGCAGGAACACCTCCGAGCCCGGGAACACCTCGAGCTGCGGATATTCGGCCAGGATCGCCGCGGTATTGCTCCAGTCGCCGGAAGAGTCCTTGAGTCCGACGACCGTATCCGGGAACTCCCTGGTGAGGCGGCCGATGAGCGGCAGCGAGAAGCCCACCTGGGCCATCGGCGGGATGTGGTAGAGGTAGACTTTGAGCTTGTCGTCGCCGACACCTTCGATCACCTCGGCGAAGTAGCGGTGGAGCCCGTCTTCGCTCGGGCCCTTGTAGTAGAAGGGCGGCAGCATCAGCACGCCGCCGCAGCCGAGGTCGAGCGCGTGCTGCGTCAGCACGATGCTGTCGGACAGCGAGCACGTGCCGGTGCCCGGCATGAGCCTGGCGGGGTCGATGCCGTCGTCCACCAGCTCCTCCAGGAGCTCCATGCGCTCGTCGAGCCCCAGCGAGTTGGCCTCGCTGGTCGTGCCGAACGGGGCCAGCGCGGTGCAGCCGGTGGCCAGCAGCCACCGGGCGTGCTCGGTGAAGCGCTCGCCGTCGGGGCTGCCATCCTCTCCGAACGGGGTGAGCACCGGGGCGATGACGCCCGCAAATCCGCCTTCTTTCGCCATGTCGTGTCCTTGCCTGTCTGCCCCAGTCGTCGCCCGAGGGCCGCTGCCTCTCAGGCGGGCATGGGAATGCCGGGCTGCGCTACGGGCACATGATAGCCCTTCTGCACCGCGGGTCGCGCTGCAATCGCCTTGTACCAGCGCAAAACGCTGGGATACTTGTTGAGGTCCACGGTCTGCCACTCGAACCGCGACACCCACGGCCAGGTCGCCATGTCGGCGATGGAATAGTCGCCCGCCAGGTATTCCGCCTCGGCCAACCGCCGGTCGAGCACGCCGTAAAGCCGGTGCGCCTCGTTGAGGTAGCGCTCCTCGGCGTAGGGCGCCTTGCCCTGGTTGTACTTCACGAAGTGATGCACCTGGCCGAACATCGGCCCAACCCCGCCCATCTGCCACATCAGCCACTCTACGGTCTGCCAATGGGCATCCCGTCCGGTGGGCCAGAACTTCCCCGTCTTCTGGGCGAGGTAGATGAGGATTGCGCCGGACTCGAACAGGGACAAGCCAGCGTCGCGATCCACGATGGCGGGAATGCGATTGTTGGGGCTGATCTTGAGGAACTCCGGCTTGAACTGGTCGCCCTTGCCGATGTCGACAGCGTGCGTGTTGTAGCGCAGCGCGCACTCTTCGAGCATGATGGACACCTTGCGGCCGTTGGGGGTCGACCACGTATAAAGATCGATCATTTGCGGGTTCCTGGACGCTCGTATGGGTGGGAAAGCCCGGACCGTAGACGAACGCACCCGCCGCGGCAATCGGGTGAGGTGGTGAGATGGTGAGATGGTGAGATTCAGGTGGAGCTGTGGACGGGCTGATTTCGTCATGCGATGAAAAGACGAGATTGTGCCCCGCTCATGCGGGATCCGACTCTATGGTTCCGTCATGAGGCGAGGCCAACGCTGCCCGCGCCTGCAGCGCCACACTCACCATCTCACCACTCACCATCTCACACTGACACAGAACCGCCACGATCCGGCTCCACACCATTGCACAATGGTGCAGGGGCAGGGCCCGACGGGTCGCTCTTTTCGAGCTTGGGCGAAAGCCACGAGCTCCTCAGGGGAGCGGCGGACTTGACCGGAGGGCTTTGCCCCCACCAGTGCCCCAAATTTGCCCACAATGGGCTGGCGTCTTACAGAGAGGTTCCCACGGTTTGGAGCCTCTGCGCGTCTGCGGCCACGCGCCCAGGGGACCAATGGGGTCATGTGCGCCGCTTTTCCGACAGGACCAGAACTGAATGGCGATCACCAAGGAAGCCTTCGTCTCGGCCATGCTCGACAGCATTGCGACCTCGCAGCGGCACGAGATCCCGTACCGGCATTGGCTCCTTGAGCGCTGCCTTCCCGAGGACGCCGTAGGCCAGATCCTGGCGCTGCCATTCCCGGCTCCGGACTTGGGCGGCGTATCCGGCCGCCGCGAGTTGCACAACGCGACGCGGCGCTATTTCGACGTGGAGAACCGCGGCGCCCATCCCGTATGCGAGAACTTCTGCCAGGCCTTCCAGGACGAGCGCGTCACCAGCCGCATCACGGAGCACTTCGGCGCCAGGCTCGGGGGCACCTATCTGCGGGTGGAGTTTGCGCAGGACACCGACGGCTTCTGGCTGGAGCCGCACACCGACCTCGGCGTCAAGACCTTCACCATGCTGCTCTACATGTCGCCGGACCCGGCGCACGCCGATCTCGGCACCGACATCTACGACCAGGACAGGAAGCACGCGGGACGGTCGCCGTTCGCGCCCAATGCGGCGCTGGTATTCGTGCCCTCCGACATTACCTACCACGGCTTCGAGCGGCGCCGCATCGAGGGCGTGCGCAAATCGGTGATCATCAACTACGTCACCGACGAGTGGCGCGCGCGCGAGCAGCTCGCCTTCCCCGATCAGCCGATTGCCACGTAGGGTTGGTTAGGCCCGAAGGGCCGTAACCCACCATTTGTCAGATCAACGTCGGGTTACTCACTTCACGCCAACCCGATCCCCGAACTGAACTACGGCGCCGCCATCGCCTTGAGCCTCCGCAACGCATCCTCGGCGAGCACGCGGGTGAGGTCGGCGGCGCCCATCTCGCGGGCCAGGCGCACCGCCTGGCCGCTCCAGAGCGCGGTGAAGTCGGTCCGGCCTGCCGCCTCAGCCTTGGCCTTCAGCGGCGCCAGCGCGCCGCCGGCTGTCGGGAACGCGGGCGCCAGCTCGGACATGGGCCCCACGTCGCGCATCACCCGGTTGACGAGGCCCCGCGCCGGCCGCCCGCTGAACAGGTTGGTGAGCGCAGTCTGATCGTCGCGCGCCGCTCGCAAGGCGGCGCGGTGCAGGTCGGTGATGGTCGCCTCGGGGGTGAACAGGAAGGCCGTGCCGACCTGCACGCCCGATGCCCCGAGCGCGAATGCCGCCGCGATACCGCGTCCGTCGGCGATGCCGCCGGCGGCAATCACCGGCACCTTCACCGCATCCGCCACCTGCGGCAGCAGCGCGAAGGTCCCCGCCTGGGTGGCGATGTCGCTCGCCAGGAACATGCCGCGGTGGCCGCCGGCCTCGTACCCCTGCGCAATGATGGCATCGCACCCCCGCTCCTCCAGCCAGCGCGCTTCTTCAGCCGTGGTCGCGGAGCTGATGACGCGGCAACCGGCGGCCTTCACGCGCTCCAGCAGCGCCGGCGCCGGGAGCCCGAAATGGAAGCTGACCACCTCGGGCTTCGCGTCCTCCACGATCTCGCACATGGCCGCATCGAACGGCGCGCGGTTGACGGCGGGTGCAGCGGCACTGGCATCGAGGCCCAGCTCGGCGTAGTAGGCCTGGAGGCGCGCCCTCCAGGCCGCCTCGCGCTGTGGGGCGGGCTGGGCAGGCGTGTGGCAGAAGAAGTTGACGTTGATCGGCCTCATCGTGCGCTGCCGGATGACGCCGATCTCGGCCCGCGCCTTGGCAGCATCGAGCATGGCGCACGGCAGCGATCCCAGGCCGCCGGCCTCGCTCACGGCGATCGCCATCGCCGAGCCGGTCGCCCCGGCCATCGGCGCCTGGACGATCGGCAGCTCGATGCCCAGGAGATCGAGCAGTCTGCGGTCCGGCCACATGGGGTTGCTCCTATGTCCACTATCGGGCGGCGGGGTACCAGCTGAACGCGAATGACAGATGTTGAGCATCAATGCTATCATTGGTGATAGCAATAGAAAACAGACGACCGATGGGCGGGTCCGAAATGCTGAGTCCGACAGGGCTGAACGTTTGTGGAGTGGTCAAGTCTCATATGGGACAGGTCACATGGGACAAGTATTGATCAGAAATATCTCTGAAGGGCTCATCGACGCCTACAAGACGAAGGCCCGGCTCAAGGGCAAGTCGTTGGAACACGTCTTGCGGGACGTCCTCGAGCGCAATGCGCCCTTCACCCCCGAGGAGCGCGCGGCCCTCGCTAGGCAGTACGTTGCTGAGTTCCCCGAGCAGGTCCGGGCCCTGACGAAGGAGGAGATGCGCGAGGGACTGCTGTGACGCGACAGGCGGTCATCGACTCGTGCGTCTGCGTAAAGTGGCTGATAAGGGAGGAGTATAGCGAAAAGGCCATCAGCCTCCTCTCGTCGGGCCTCGAACTGGTCGCGCCGGACATCGTGCTGACCGAAGCAGCAAACGCCCTGTGGAAGACTGTCAAGCGCCGGCTGCTGACACCCGAGCAGGCGGAAGCCCGGTTCACGAATCTGCCGAGCTTCTTCAGTCGACTGCTTCCAACCTTCGATCTTGTCCCGGAGGCACTCATGCTAGGCATGGCGATCGATGTGCCGGTCTACGATTGCGTCTATGTCGTCGCGGGCCGTCGCGTCAGTGCAAGCCTTATCACCGCGGATACCAAGCTTATCGCCAAGCTGGCGAACACGCCCGACCATAGCAACGTGATCCATATTGCCGATTGGAAGTAGGACCCATGCACTTCGCCCTCACCGAGGAACAGGCCGCGATCCAGGAGACGGCGCTCGCCTTTGCCAAGGAGCGCATCGCCCCACATGCGGCGGAGTGGGACGAGGCGGGCCATTTCCCCGTCGATGTGATCCGCGAGACGGCGGCGCTGGGGATGGCCACCATCTACGTTCCGGCCGAGCAGGGCGGCTCCGGGCTCACGCGCAAGGACGGCGCGCTCATCATGGAGGCTCTGGCCTACGGCTGCCCGGCCATCGCCGGCTATATCTCGATCCACAACATGGTGGCTTGGATGCTGGCCAGGTACGGCTCGGCCGAGCAGGTCGCGGCCTGGATGCCCAGGTTCGCCAGCATGGAATGGCTGTCGAGCTACTGCCTCACCGAGCCCGGTGCCGGCTCAGATGCGGCGGCGCTCAAGACGACGGCGCGGCGCGCGGGCGACCATTACGTGCTCAACGGTACGAAGCAGTTCATCTCGGGCGCCGGTGCCACCGACTTCTACTTCGTGTTCGCGCGCACGGGCGACGAGGGCCCATTGGCGGGTCATGGCGGCGTTTCGGCCTTCGCGGTGATGAAGGACACGCGCGGGTTGGGCTTCGGCGCCAACGAGAGGAAGATGGGCTGGAACGCGCAACCCACGCGACAGGTCCTCTTCGAGGACTGCAGGGTGCCGGCGGAGAACCGTATCGGTGCCGAGGGCCGGGGCTTCAAGTTCGCCATGAGCGGGCTCGACGGCGGGCGCATCAACATCGGCGCCTGCTCGCTGGGCGCGGCCTGGGCGGCGCTCGACAAGGCGCGCGACTACATGCTGGAGCGCAAGGCCTTCGGCCGCCCCATCGCCGACTTCCAGGCGCTGCAGTTCAAGCTCGCCGATATGGCGACCGAGCTGGAGGCCGCACGTCTCATGGTCTATCGCGCCGCCGACGCCATCGACCGCGCCGATCCGCAGGCCTCCATGTACTCGGCCATGGCCAAGCGGCTGGCCACCGACTTCGGCTTCCGCGTGTGCAACGAGGCGCTGCAGATCCACGGCGGCTACGGCTATCTCAAGGACTTCGGCCTGGAGAAGCTGGTGCGCGACCTGCGCGTGCACCAGATCCTGGAAGGCACCAACGAGATCATGCGCGTCGTCATCTCGCGCAAGCTGCTCAGCGGCAACCGCGGATAGTCTCACCGCCCGTCGCAGCGCACGATGGCCACCCGGCAGGCGTCGCGGCGCTTCGGCCCGGAGGTGTCGGCGCATTTCTCCATAGCCAAATCCTCGGCCCAATCGCGGTCCTTGTGCACGCCCCAGCCGACACCCGTCGTGCCGGGTTCCGGATCGAGGGCCACGGCCAGGCACGTGTTGCCGAAGGTCACCGCGATCTTGCACAGGTCGCGTGCCGCCTGCGGCGCGTCGCGGAAGCCGCGGCAGCGCGCCAGCGCCTCGGTCTCGGCTGCCGCCGTGCTCGGGTAGTCGACCGCCCAGCCAGCCGCGAACCCCTGCCTGGCCACATCGGCCGGTTGGCCGACCGCCAGGGCGGCATCCGCGCGTGCCCGGTCGGCGCCGCAAGCGGCGCTCGCCAACAATAGGACGCCCGTCAACGCAGACTTCGCCAACGGCATGAGTCGCTCGCTCCTTTCCGGCAGCCACCAACAAGGTTTTCCGGCCGCCTGCAGCAAGGTTGCATCGACTTTTGTTCCCGCCATGGCCGTCCCGCGGGCGTCATGGGAACACCTTGTCGAGCCGGCGTTTCTGTGCGTCACTCCGGCCCGCCACGTCACGGGCCGGCCCCGCATCCAAGTCCGCCCGCAGCCCAGAGGCCTCCCGATGAGCAAATACGTGCCCAGGATCGATGCCGCCCAGATCGTCGCCATCGACGTTCACACACATGCGGAGACCTCGGCCCGCGCCCAGCGCGACCCCTGCTCTCTCATCTACGACGAGGCCATGGCCAAGTACTTCAAAGAAGCCGGCCGGCCCACCGTCCCGCAGGTGGCGCAATACTACCGCGAGCGCAAGATGGCCGCCGTCATCTTCCCGGTAGACAGCGAGGCCGAGATCGGCATCTGGCGCGTCGCCAACGAGGAGGTGGCGGAGCTTGCCGCCGAGAACGCCGACGCGCTGATCCCGTTCGCCTCGATCGACCCGGCGCGCGGCAAGATGGGCGTGCGCGAGGCGCGCCGGCTGATCGAGGAGTACGGCGTGCGCGGCTTCAAGTTCCACCCCTCCACGCAGGGCTTCTATCCCAACGACCGCAAGGCCTACGGCCTCTACGAGGTGATCGCCGGCCACAAGCTGCCGGCGCTGTTCCACACCGGCCAGACCGGCTTCGGGGCGCAGATGCGGGGCGGCGGCGGCGTGCGGCTCAAATACTCAAACCCCATCCACCTCGACGACGTGGCGGTTGACTTCCCCGATATGCCCATCATCGCCGCGCACCCCTCGTTCCCCTGGCAGGACGAGGCGCTGTCGGTGGCCACCCACAAGCCCAACGTCTACATCGACCTCTCCGGGTGGTCGCCCAGGTATTTCCCGGCCAACCTCGTCCAATACTCCAACACCATCCTGCGCCACCGCGTGCTGTTCGGCTCCGATTTCCCGGTGCTCACACCCGACCGCTGGATCGCCGACTTCGAAAAGATCGCCATCAAGCCCGAGGTGCGCCCCCTCATCATGAAGGAGAACGCGCTGAAGCTGCTGGGAATATCGTAGGGTGGATTAGGGCGAAGCCCGTAATCCGCCATTCTCCGGCGTGCATCGGAGGATTACGCTTCTCTAATCCGCCCCACTCTTCTAATCCGCCCCACTCTCCGCACTTGCGGTGTTGGCGCTGCGGCCATAAATGGGCACGACAGAAGGAGTCCCCCGATGCGCGACAGGCTGGCGGCGGAGACCAAGGCGGCCCTCAAGGCCCAGGACAAGCAGCGCCTGTCGGCGCTGCGGCTGATCTCGGCGGCGCTGCAGCAGGCCGACATCGCGGCCAAGTCGTCGATCCCCGACCGGGACATCCCGACGCTGCTGCAGAAGATGATCAAGCAGCGGCGCGAGTCGCTCGCCA
>DATBKR010000328.1:0-7956 GCA_036555805.1 Hyphomicrobiaceae bacterium
GCCATTGCTGGCACCCCGCCGGAGACCGACGAGCGGACCTCCTGGAGCTCGGGCCATCTCGCTCTCCTTCCAGGCGCCGGATCGTCTGCACGTGGGATGCCGGATGGCGCCATCCACGTCCCGTCGCAGCAAACGACGCGCCCATTATATCAGGCAGCCGGAGCCCACCGCGGATAGCCGGCACCGCCGCTAACCCAGGCACTCTGCGAACAGACTTAATCCCGCGTCAACGACGCCGCGAGCACCGCAGGGCGCAACAAGGCGATAGCCGCATTGCGCTGATCGCCACGCATGGGGTCAGACCCTGCGGGTCTGACCCGTGAGCACAACGCTGCGATCCCGGCCGTGCTCCGCAAGCAGCGCGAAGAACCGGAGCGCCCGGTTTCCCGGCCCTGATGTAGACGAGGTGTCGCCATGGGGTCAGACCTGCTGGGTCTGACCCCGCTCGTCCAATCCCTCGGTTCGGGCCTGCGGAGCATCCCTCCGCCCCGGCCGCAGAGACTCACCACCGCCGCGCGCATGGCGGCACGCTGGCGCGCACGAGACGGAGCGGTGCCGCTACGGCCGCGACTGCGCCCTACGCAGCCACGAAAAAGAGGCGCGCCCGGCGATCGGGACGCGTAGAATAGAATGTGCTTGCGCTAAATCAGCACCGGACCGCGTGCGTCATGCCTTTGATGAAAGACCAAGCGCTCAAACGCCTGCGCAAGAAGGCCAAGAAGGGGCAGCGCGGCTGGCCTGTCGGCACGGTCGCGTTCTACGGCCCCGATCTCGACCGGGCGACCAAGGTCGTCGCCGCCATCGTGCCGGCCGAGGGGGCAGAGGCATCCGACGTGAGAAGCTGGACGACCGCCGAAGGCGACATCCGAAAAGACCCGGCCATCGCCGAAGCGATCCTGGACTTCCTGGCCGAGCACAATGCCCTGACGGTGGCGATGGCCGACCGCATCATCGGCTGTCCGCACCAGGAAGGCATCGACTACGAAGGCGAGTGGTGCCCCGACCCGGCCTGCAGCTTCTGGCACGGCCGCGACCGCTGGAGCGGCGTGAAGGTCGGCTGAGGCCGCGGCAACCTTGCACCCCGCCATGCCGGCGCAGGCCGGCATCCAGTTCACCCCCACCCAGGCCTGACCGCGCAGCCTTCATCCGACCTGGGAGCACGCCGCCAAGTCGCCTGGCTCCCGGCGTTTCCGCGACCGCGCGCTCCGCGCGCCATCGCCGGCGTGCCCTGGGCCACCACGCGGCCCCCGCCGTCGCCGCCCTCCGGGCCCACGTCCGCCGTCTTGATGACCTCCAGGTTGTGCTCGATCGCCACCACCGTATTGCCGGCGTCGGCCAGCTCGTGCAACACCTCCAGCAGCTTCGCGACGTCGTGGAGGTCCGTGGTCGGATCGTCGGCGAGATTTGCATAGCGGCCTCGCCCTTCACACGCTACGGTGAGCATAAAGTTCTGCAGTAGCTATTGGGAGAATACTATGCTTCGGCGCTTGTTCTGGACCGCTGCCGGAATTGCCGGTGTGACTATGGCGGCAGCCGCACAAACCCTGATGACACCCAATCAAATCCGGTCGGCCCTGTTCAATGGCATGTCCTTGTTGTCCTGGTCGGAAGGCACCCCCGCGAAATACCGCTGGGTCTTCCGCCATGACGGGTGGTGGGCGCGCGAGACCATCGACAAGTCCAGCCCGAACATGGGTGGCCGTTGGCGGCTGTCCAACGACGGCTTTTGCGCGACGCCTTATGGCTATCTCTTGGGCAATCCCACTACGCCCAACGGGCCGGAGAACTGCTTTGTCGTACGCTCGCTCGGCTCGAGCAAATGGGCGATCGCGAAGGTCGGATCCAGCGAGCCTCCCGGTGTGCTGATCTCGGAGCTGGCGGCATCGGAGTCGCTGTTCGCGAATGCCAATCCTAGTTGGGTGCAGGCCTGGAAGAGCGAAACGATTGTGCGGGCCTTCCAGCAGAACACACTCGCTCCTGCGCCCCGTTTTGCCGAGGGGTTCCTTGCATACATACATCAGAACAGCTCGGAACTGCTGGCACGCGCCTACACCGAAGCCGCTGCCGCCCTCGAGCGCGAGCCACCCTACAAGTGGATGTACCCGCCCAGGTACGTCGTCACGTTCGACCGCACGAATTATAGGCCCGGCGAAAGCTGCACGATCCGCACGGTCATCAACCGTGCGACGGGCCTGGGGGGAGCCGGATATCTCCTGATCACCCGACCCATCGATCGCTATCAAGGATGCACCAGAGCGGGCGTTGGGCTGGACGTCGCGCAAGCGTCGGCTGATAACGCCCGCTATCTGATCTATCTGGAAAGCCTTACGGCGAGCCTGCGCGAACAGGCCGTCGACGACACGGTCAGCTCTGATATGGCGACCGCATGCGATCTCGTTTGCCGCGGCGACGAGACCTGCATCCAAGGACCCCATGGCGAACGCCAATCGGTGGGCCACGGCACCACGGCTCGCACGACCTACGTGGGCTCCGCCGCGACGACGTCGGCGTTCTGCACCGCCATCGGCAACCTGCAGTCGGCCCTGGAACAGGTGCATGTGAAGTACGCCGCGTCGCTGGCGCTCGACAAAGCCCAGCGCGGGCCATGCGGCGCGCCGACTTATGCGAACTATCCCTGGTTCGGGAAGGGCACGGGAGCGCAGCGTGCGACGGTCGAGCAGCTGCAGCTGCCCGCCGAAGCTTGTCTCGAAACAGCGCACATGGACACCAACTTTCCCTTTCAAGGCATGACGCGCGGCGAGCTTACGCTGACGCTGCGCTACCCGGTTGGCAGGTGGGCAAGCTGCTTCACGGAGCTGCCGCTGCGCTCCAAGCAGGACTGCGCCACCCAGGCTGTCCCCATCGGCGGCATGCGATCGATGCGCGCCACCATCGTGTTCTGAATCTGCGTGAGGCGCAGGAAGGGTTCCCTACTCCGCCGCCTCCCGCTCCCGCTTCCCCCTTCCTGCCGGCCGGCGCCCCAGCAGCTCGCGCAGGTACTGCCCCGTATAGCTCTCCTTCACGCGCGCCACATCCTCCGGTGTCCCCTGCACCACCACCCGCCCCCCGCCGTCGCCGCCCTCCGGGCCCAGGTCGATGATCCAGTCCGCGGTCTTGATGACCTCCAGGTTGTGCTCGATCACCACCACCGTGTTGCCGGCGTCGGCCAGCTCGTGCAGCACCTCCAGCAGCTTCGACACGTCGTGGAAGTGCAGGCCCGTCGTCGGCTCATCGAGGATATACAGCGTCCGCCCCGTGGCGCGGCGTGACAGCTCCTTGGAGAGCTTGATGCGCTGCGCCTCGCCGCCCGACAGGGTGGTGGCCTGCTGGCCGATGTGGATGTAGCCGAGCCCCACCCGCGCCAGCGTCTCCAGCTTGTCGCGGATCGAGGGCACCGCCTTGAAGAACTCCGCGCCCTCCTCCACCGTCATGTCGAGCACGTCGGCCACCGACCTGTCCTTGAATTTCACCTCCAGGGTCTCGCGGTTGTAGCGCTTGCCCTTGCAGACGTCGCAGGTGACGTACACGTCGGGCAGGAAGTGCATCTCGATCTTGATGACGCCGTCGCCCTGGCAGGCCTCGCAGCGTCCGCCCTTGACGTTGAACGAGAAGCGCCCCGGCTGGTAGCCGCGCGCCTTGGCCTCGGGCAGGCCCGCGTACCATTCGCGGATCGGCGTGAAGGCGCCGGTGTAGGTTGCTGGGTTCGACCGCGGGGTCCTCCCGATCGGCGACTGGTCGATGTCGATCACCTTGTCGAGGTGCTCCAGACCCTCGATCCTGTCGTGCGCGCCCGGATGCTCGCGCGCCCCGTTGAGCCGCCGCGCCACCGCCCTGTAGATGGTGTCGATCAGCAGCGTTGATTTGCCGCCGCCGGACACGCCGGTGATGCAGGTGAAGAGCCCCAGCGGGATCGAGGCGGTGACGTTCTTCAGGTTGTTCTCGCGCGCGCCCGCCACGGTCAGCGCCTTGCCGTTGGGCCGGCGGCGCACTTTCGGCACGGGGATCTGGCGCTCGCCCGCCAGGTACTGCCCGGTGATGCTGTTGGGGCTCGCCATGATCTGGGCCGGCGCGCCCTCGGCCACCACGCGCCCGCCGTGGATGCCGGCGCCGGGGCCGATGTCCACCACGTAGTCCGCCGTGAGGATGGCGTCCTCGTCGTGCTCCACGACGATCACGGTGTTGCCGATGTCGCGCAGGTGCTTCAGCGTCTCCAGCAGCCTGGCGTTGTCGCGCTGGTGCAGGCCGATGGACGGCTCGTCCAGCACGTAGAGCACGCCGGTGAGGCCGGAGCCGATCTGCGAGGCGAGCCGGATGCGCTGGCTCTCGCCGCCGGACAGCGTGCCCGACGAGCGCGACAGGGTGAGGTAGTCGAGGCCCACGTCCACCAGGAACTGCAGCCGCTCGCGGATCTCCTTGAGGATGCGCGTGGCGATCTCGTTCTGCTTCGCCGCGAGCTTGCCCGGCAGCGCGGCGAACCAGGCGTTGGCGGCGCGGATAGAGAAGTCCGTCACCTGGCCGATGTGCAGGCCGTCGATCTTCACCGCCAGCGCCTGCGGCTTCAGGCGGTAGCCGCCGCAGGCGTCGCAGGGGTGTGAGCCCTGGTAGCGCGACAGCTCATCGCGCACCCAGTCGGACTCGGTCTCGCGGAAGCGGCGGGCGAGGTTGTTGATGACGCCCTCGAAGGGCTTGCTGGTCTTGTAGGCGCGTCCCCCGGCCCCGTCCTGGTAGACGATCTCCACCGGCTCGTCCCCGGTGCCGTAGAGGATGGCGTCCTGCACCTTCCTGGGCAGCCTGGCCCAGGGCGTGGCCGTCGACACCTTGAAGTGCTTCGCCAGGCCCTCCAGCGCCTGCTCGTAGTAGACCGAGGGCGTGCCGGTCCTGGACCAGGGGTAGATGGCGCCGTCCTTCAAGCTGAGCTCCGGGTCCGGCACCACCAGCTCGGCCTCGAAGCGCATCTCGCTGCCGAGCCCGTCGCACTTCGGGCAGGCCCCGGCGGGCGCGTTGAACGAGAACAGGCGCGGCTCGATCTCCTCGATGGTGAAGCCCGATACCGGGCAGGCAAAGCGCGCCGAGAACGTGATGCGCTCGTGCGTCTCGTTCTTGTTGCGGAGGATGTCGGTGTCAGACCCTCTGGGTCTGACACCATCGGCACTCCCTGATGGCTCGTCGACTTCGTGCGGGTCCCGGCGTCGCAATCTGGTGTCAGACCCAGAGGGTCTGACACCTTTCAGCGGCTTATCGGCGAACTCGGCAATGGCGATCCCATCCGCCAACTCCAGCGCCGTCTCGAAGCTGTCGGCCAGCCGGGTGGCGATGTCGGGGCGCGCGCCGTTGGGGCTCGCCTTCGGCAAGACCAGCCGGTCCACCACCACGTCGATGTCTTGCTTGTACTTCTTATCGAGCCTGGGCGCGTCGGGGATCTCGTAGAAGGCGCCGTTGACCTTGACGCGCTGGAAGCCCTTCTTCTGCAGCTCCGCCAGCTCCTTGCGGTACTCGCCCTTCCTCCCCCGCACGATCGGCGCCAGCAGGTAGAGCCGCGTGCCTTCGGGCAGCGCCAGCAGCCGGTCCACCATCTGCTGCACGGTCTGGCTCTCGATCGGCAGCCCGGTGGCCGGCGAGTAGGGCACGCCCACGCGGGCGAACAGGAGGCGCAGGTAGTCGTAGATCTCGGTGACGGTGCCGACGGTGGAGCGGGGGTTCTTGGAGGTGGTCTTCTGCTCGATGGAGATGGCCGGCGACAGCCCGTCGATGTGGTCCACATCGGGCTTCTGCATCATCTCCAAGAACTGGCGCGCGTAGGCCGACAGGCTCTCCACATAGCGCCGCTGTCCCTCGGCATAAATGGTATCGAAGGCCAGCGACGACTTGCCCGATCCGGACAGCCCCGTGAACACGATCAGCCTGTCGCGCGGGATCTCCAGATCGATGTTCTTGAGGTTGTGCTCCCGTGCGCCCCGGACGTGGATCGTCTTATGGGCCTCGGGCAGCTTGCTCACGATCCTTGCCATGGCTCCGGTCTTATTTTTCCGACTCAACCTTGCGCCCGGCCAGCCAGCGCTGCAGCGAGGCCGCGCTCTCTGTGGAAGGCCGCCCCGCGATCAGCGAGGCGACGCTGATGTCCTCGTCGATATCCGGCCAGTGGATGCCCTCGCCTTGGGCAACCAGGCGCCACTTGCGCCGTTCCTCCGCCGTGGCCTGGAGCAGGCGCGGATACCATGCAAGGGGCGCCGAGACACTGCGACCATCCGAAAGCTCGACGATCAGCGCATCGTCGGTGACCACGGCCGATGTGGCGGGGGGCGGCGCCATGGTCATATCGCTAGCCGAAATAGCCATTCCAAGCCTCCAGCAGCTCCAGGGCGTGCTCGTTCACCAGACGGCTCACGTCGCGCAGCTCTGCTCGTCCAAATCCGCTGCTCCGGGCGAGCCGAGCCGGATCGAGCCAGAACTTGGCGACATTTGCATCGCTCCACGTGGACGTGCGCCGGCTCGTGCGCGTCGGCAGAATAGAAGAAGAACCGATAGGACCCAACCCTGAGAACCGTCGGCATCGCGCAAGCCCGCCTCAGCTCACGCTGGTCTAGCCCAAAACCATCGGAACCGGCAATTTCGAGCCATGAACCGCGCACACATCTATGTGGGTACGCCGCGCCATTGTGCTACATTCCTGACAGGAGGTGTCAGCCTATGAGCGACTTGCCCGAGCCGTTGATCACAGTCTCTTCCGAATATCTTGGCGGAGAGCCGGTGTTCACAGGGACGCGCGTGCCGGTCCAGGCCCTGTTCGACTACATCGAAGGCGGCGACCCGCTGGATGAGTTCCTGGACGATTTCCCGGACGTTTCGCGCGAGCATGCGATCGCCGTTCTTGAGCTCGCCCGCACTACGGCCGTCGCCGAAGCAAGCAAGGCCGCCGCCGAGTGATATGACACGGGGGGCGAGGTGCGCCTTTTGCTCGACGCATGCGTGCCTCGCAAGCTCAAGCACGAGCTGGTGAGACACACCGTCTGGACGGCACGGGAGAGGGGTTGGAACCAGCTCCAGGACGGTCCCCTGCTGGATGTGATGTCGGAGGAGGTCGACGCTCTCATCACGATGGATAAGGGTCTCCGCTTCCAGCAGCGCCTCCACAATCGGCCTTTCGCCGTGATCCTGCTGCGGGCAAGGAGCAATAGGCTCGAGCGGCTTCTACCCCTGGTTCCGGCCTTGCTTCAGGTCCTCGTCGAGGTGAAGCCAGGCGAGGTGCGGGAGATTACGGGGTAACGACCATAGCTCACGCTTCGGTTGTGACAACCCCTTGACACAGCCGTGGATGCGACCAAAATGACATTTGACGGCCCGCCGCTGCCGGTCCTCAGGCGCGTGGCCATGGACGTGGCCGGCCATACGGCAGCACCGCTTGGTTGTGAGGGCGGGAGTCGCAGGGTCAACAGCGAGAGGAGGGAGGATGACGCCACCTGACAGCTATCCCGCCCTCGCCTCAGCGCGAGGGCACGGTTCGGCGTTCTAGCTCGAGCGAACTGATCACTGAATTGACCGAGCCGAGACAAAATCCGGAACCTTCGACGGGGCTTACGCCTCGCAAATGAGCCCGGCCTCTCCAGGCGGGGCATGAATCTCAGAGACGAACGGCCCCGTTTGCGCCCGCCGCAACGGGGCTTTCGCTTGGACAGCGGCTGCCGGGGTCAGACCCCTCGCGCAATTGCTGCGACAGAATTCGCAACGTCGTCGCGAGGGGTCTGACCCCCGTCGTCATTCGCCATTCGCGCTTACTTGTTATTGGTCGTGGCGATGAACTCGGGGTCGCTCTGGGTGCGGCGCTCGAACATCAGGAAGTCGTAGTAGCCGCAGCGCCCGTCGCCCGGATAGCTGCGGCATGTCGCCGGGCGCGCCGCGTAGACGGTGCAGCGCCGCTTCTCGGTGTCGAAGAAGCGGCAGATGCGGCCGAAGTGCTTG
>DATBKR010000329.1:0-5230 GCA_036555805.1 Hyphomicrobiaceae bacterium
GCCGAGCGGGCGATCCTTCCTGCCGACCCGTTCGTCTCCATCGACCAGGATGGCGTGGGCGAACTCGTGCGCATCGGCACCGAGCGCGGGCGCAAGGCGCGCCCCGGCCTCAAGGTCGGCATCTGCGGCGAACACGGCGGCGACCCAGCCTCCGTCGCCTTCTGCCACGACGCCGGTCTCGACTACGTCTCCTGCTCTGCCTTCCGCGTGCCGGTGGCCCGCCTCGCGGCCGCCCAGGCCGCCATCGCCTCAAGGCGCGGCTCCTCCGCCCCCGGCGGCGATTGACAGCAAACGGGGTCAGACCCCTCGCTTCCGCGTTGGAGATTCATTGCGACCTCGGAGGCGAGGGGTCTGACCCCGCCTTGAAGGCACGCCCCGCCTTGGACGCGGCGATCTCCTCGTAGAGCCGCAGCGCGTCCTGCCGGAACTGCGCGCGCGAGGCGTCGCGGCTGTAGAACATGTGCCCACCGCCGTAGATTTCGAGCCGCACGCGGCTGTTGTCGGCGCCGACGGTCGGCATCTGGTCGAGCGTGAGCTTGGTGCGCAGATAGGGCGCGATCAGGTCCGCATGGCCGTGCACCACCAGCACGCGGAACGTCGGGTCGCGCACCAGCACGCCGCGCAGCGCCGAAACCGATTCCTGCCCCGACCAGCTCCAGCCTGCACCCTGGCCCCTGGCGTGGTACTCGCGCTGCGGCTTCCAGCCGAGCGGCCCCTGCGTCAGCGCGGTCATGGCGCGGGCGAGTTGCATGTAAAGCCCGCTCAGGTCGTCGCCACCGTCGATCAGGGCGGGCCCGTCGTAGGCCGCCTCGCGGCGCTCCGTGGCGTCGTAGTTGCTGAACGTGCGGCCGAAACGGCGTTCGAGCACTGCAAGGAAGGCCGAGGGGGCGGAGCGCGGGCCGATCTGGCGCACCGTGGCAATGTCGAGTCCGGTGAGTGCCGCCATGCGCAGCGCCAGCCGCTCCACCGCCGCGGCGTCGCGCGGACCTGCCAGCAGGTCCCCCAGATACTCGCCCACCGCGGTGCGCTCGAACACCGCCAGCTGCTGCGCCCCGACGGGGCCGCGCGCCTCGGCAATCGCGGCAGCGACCGACGGGAACTGTACCGCCTTGCCGAGCGCGCTGCCGAGGCCCGGAAACTCCGCGCCGCGGTCCGCCAGCACGGGCGAGACCAGCACGATGCCATTGAGCGCGAGGCCCGGCATCGCCTGCAGGGCCTGGGCCACCCGCGGCGCGCGGAAGCCGCCGTAGCTCTCGCCCGCAAACAGCTTGGGCGAGTCGAGGCGGCCGTTGGTTTCCAGCCAGCGCTTGATGAAGACCACGATCGAGCCGATATCGCCGTCCACCGACCAGAACTTGTCGCGCGTCGCCTTGTCCTTCTGGTGGAAGCGGCTGTAGCCGGTGCCTACCGGATCGATGAATACGAGGTCGGTGAAGTCGAGCCACGTGTCGCCGTTGGGCAGCAGGTCGGCCGCGGCGGTGGGGTGGGCGGCGGCCTGGGTGATGGGCAGACGCCACGGGCCCATTGCGCCGAGCTGCAGCCACGCCGAAGCCGACCCCGGCCCGCCATTGATGACGAACGTCACCGGGCGCGTGCGCGGCTCGTCGCCGTCGAGGAGGTAGGCGAAGTAGCCGATCTCGGCGACCGCGGCGCCCTGCGGGTCCTCGAACACCATGGCGCCGGCCTTGGCCGTGAACGCCAGCGTGCGGTCGGGCAGCGCGAGGCTGTGGTGCGTCGTCGCCTCGGCCGGCAGCGGCGGCTCGGGCTTCGTGGCCGCCGGCGGGTGCAGGGGGATCGCTTCGAGGGCCCCGAGCGGCACGCGCATCGCCGGCCCGCCGCCGGCGTCCTGCGCGGCCGCGCCGCAAATAAGCAGCAGACAGACAGCCGCCGCTGCGGCTGCCTGTATCGCGATCCGCCGCGCCGGGAAGGGTCGCTGATTGTGCGGCGGCAAGCGCGTGTGGCCCATCGGGTCCTCCCTGACAAGCCCCCCTTGCCCTCGCCGCGAGCCCGCGCGGTGCGCACGCTTCACTCCGCCACCGGCATCACGTAGTTGAGGGGCAGCCGGCCGCCGTCGGCGAACAGGGTGGTGCCGGTCACGTAGCTCGCCTCGTCGCTGGCGAGCCATGCCACGATCGCCGCGATCTCCTCCGGCCGGCCGAAGCGCCCCAGCGGGGTGCGCGACAGCACCTTGGCCCGGAACACCTTGTCCTTGATCACGCCTGCCAGGATCGGCGTGTCGATCGTGCCCGGCCCCACCGCGTTGACGCGGATGCCGTGCGGGGCGAGCGCCACCGCCATCGCCCTGGTGAGCTGGCCGATGCCGCCTTTGGAGACCGAGTAGGCCACGTGGTCCGGCAGCCCGAACTTCTCGTTGATCGAGCTCATGTTGACGATGGCGCCCGAGGGACCGTTGCTTGTGCCCGCCGCTCCGGTGGCCTGCTTGACCATCTGCCGCGCAACTGCCTGCGCCATCAGGAAGGCCCCGCGCAGATTGACGCCCAGCACCCGGTCGAACTCGTCGACGCCGAGTTCCAGGAACGGCGCGTCATCGAGAACGCCGGCGTTGTTCACCAGCAGGTCGGCCCGGCCGAACGCGTTGAGCGTCGCATCGAGCGCCTCGTCCACGTCCGCCGCCTTGGCCACGTCGCACGGAACGCCGACCGCCTTGCCGCCATCCGCCTCGATCGCCTTGGCCACCTCCGCGACGGCCGCACCGTTCACGTCGCACGCGGCCACGCGAGCGCCCTCGCGGGCCAGCCGCACGGCGCACGCCCGCCCGATGCCCTGCGCCGCACCCGTGACAATCGCAACTCTGCCGGCCAGCAGCATGGGGGTCTCCGTCCAGGGATCGGCCATCGATGGGAACGTATGGCCCGCAGGACGCAGCTTCAAGCGCCGCCGGGGTCAGACCCCTCGCGAATGCTGAGAGCCTAAATCGTCGGCTGGAGGCGAGGGGTCTGACCCCGCTACGCTCATCCCGGCGCTGGCAGCGAGGGGTCTGACCCCGCGAGCTCCGGTCTCAGGGCCGCTCCTGGCCCACCAGGAACGGCGACCAGGTCGGCGGCGGCATCTGCCACCACGATGGCGCTGGCGAGCGCGGGACGGCCCCCAGGCCCGACGCCCCGTCCGGCCACGTCCGCCCCTCGGCCGGCTGCGCGCCGGCTCCGGTTGCATCCGCCACCAGCGGTGCGGGCCGCCGCTGGGCGCCGCCGCGTACCCCGGCCGTGCGCGCGACAGCCGCATGCCCGGAGGCCGGAGGCGGCTTGGCCTGATCGATCTCGGCGCCGTCGGAGATGGCCGGCAGCACCGCGGAGCCCGGCGGCGTGCCTGCGGCCCCGCCTGGGAGCGCCGCCTGCTTCAACTCGGCATCACCGACCAGACGCACCTGGACGATGCTGCCGGCCGCGGCGACGCCGGGCGCGACCGTCACGCCGACCTTGAGATCGAACGCTGCCGGCGCGCTGGCGTCGAGCGTCAGGAACAGGCCGCCGAGATCGTCCCGGCCGAGCACCCATGTAGAAGGTCCGAGCGCAACCCCGCGCGAGGGGGTCACGCCGGGCGGCACGCCCTGCACCACCACCTGGAAGGCCGCGTCATCCGCCCCTGTCACCTCCAGCCGCAACGGTGCCCGCGGGCCCCTGGACCGATCGATCGCCACCTGCACCGTATCCCACCCCCGGTCGTGCCGCGCGAAATAGGCCTCGGGCTGAGCCTTCACCCATGCCGTCCACCCGAACGTGGCCAGCGGCGATTGGCCTGACGCTAGCGCGCGCGCGCCGACAACGGTGGCAGCGCCGAGCGCACCGCTCGTCAAGACCCCCAGGCTGAACCATGCCAGCACGATGACGTGGGCGCCGACGCGCGGCGTCCGCGCTGTCGTCAGCATCCCCTGCGGCTGTCCGCCCGCCTGCGCAACAAGGGCAAAATGTTGCATCAGCTCAAGGCGTTGCATCAGGCTTGCCGGCAGCCGCTGACGGCCGTGCACCGATGCCAACGAAGCCAGTCCCCGCATCGCTTCCTCCCTCGCACCGGAACCGCTGCGCATACGGCGATTGTCCGCCCCGGACACCCCTGCGGCACGTTAGCATGCCTCCACAGGAATATCAGTTAATTTTACAGAATCCATTTGCGTGTTGCAGATTCACGTCATCGGGCGAGGCCGGCGCTGCCCGCACCGGGTGGTGCGGCCCAGCCCTGCATTTGCCCCACGCCGCGCCCTTCCGCTAGCCTGCTCGTGCAGCCGCAGCTCAATCGTCCGAGCCCTTCCGAGCACGTCCATGTCCACGAGCCCCTACGCCCGGCATCTCGACAAGACTGCCGCCAACTACCAGCCGCTGACGCCGCTCTCTTTCCTCGACCGTACGGCGGCGACGTTCCCGGACCACCCCGCGGTCGTGCACGGACGGTCGCGCTACGCCTACAAGGAGCTCTACGCCCGCGCCCGGCGGCTGGCCTCGGCCCTGGCGGCGTGCGGCGTCGGGCCGGGGGATACGGTGTCCGTCATGCTTCCCAACGTCCCGGCCATGGTCGAGGCGCACTACGGGGTGCCGATGCTCGGCGCCGTGCTGCACGCGCTCAACACGCGGCTCGATGCTCCCGCCATCGCCTTCCAGCTCGACCACGCCGGCGCCAAGGTGGTGATCTGCGACCGGGAGTTCGCACCGGTGATGCGGCAGGCCCTGGCGCAGACCCCGGTGCGGCCGCTGCTGATCGATCTCGACGACCGCGAGTTCCCGCAGGCCGGTGAGCCGCTGTCGGACCTCGGTTACGAGGCGCTCCTCGCGGGTGGCGACCCTGAGTTTCGCTGGCACATGCCGGAGGACGAGTGGGACGCCATCGCGCTCAACTACACTTCGGGCACCACCGGCAACCCCAAGGGCGTAGTCTACAGCCACCGCGGCGCGGCGCTCATGTGCTACGCCAACGCGCTCTCGGCGAGTCTTGGCAAGCATCCGGTCTATCTGTGGACGCTGCCCATGTTCCACTGCAACGGCTGGTGCTTCCCCTGGACCTTGTCGGCCGTGGCCGGCACGCACGTGTGCCTGCGCTGGGTGCGCGCGGCGCCGATCTTCGCGGCCATTGCCGAGCGCAAGGTCACGCACCTGTGCGGCGCGCCCATCGTGATGGCGACCCTGCTCAACGCCAGGCCCGAGGAGAAGCGCCCGCTGCCCCACACGGTGGAGTTCGTTACCGCCGCAGCGCCACCGCCCGAGGCCGTGCTGGCCGCCAT
>DATBKR010000330.1:0-3415 GCA_036555805.1 Hyphomicrobiaceae bacterium
TGCCGCCGCCACCGACGTTGTTCTCGCCATCGGTCAGAAGAATGAGAAACTTGATGGTGTCGGCGTCGGAGTAGGCAGCGCCTTCCGTGAACGGCGATTCAGGCGAAAGCACGCGCCAGCCCCACGCGATGCCTTCCGGAACGACGGTATTGCCGGCGGCAATCATGGTGCCGATTGCGGACGTTATTGCACTCTTGACGTTGGTCAGCGGCAGGATCGGGCTTGCGGGGCAGTTGTAGCTCGGCCCGATCGGAGGATTGCCCCCGGTTGCAGGGGTCATGCCTATGTACGCCAGTGCATTCCTCTGGTTCTGCTGGGGCGTATAGCCGACCGTGTTCGTTCCACTGAGGTAATCGTTGGCATAGTCGAGGTAGGTTCCTCCCTTCGACGTGCAATCGGTCCCCTTCGACGCCAGCACGGACTTGCCGCTGACATAGCACCCGCTCGGCTCGTTCGGTGCGAAGTAGGGAACGAACAGTGTCTCGCCCACGCCCGGCGGCTCGTCGGTCAGGTCGTAGCCTGAGAGACGCGCCCTGACGCAACCGCCCCAGCTGGTGCTCTTCAGGGCCGCGAGCATACTGAACAGCGTCTGGCCCAGCGTCAGGTCAATGTCCTCCTTGTGCAGGATGGATAGCCCCGTGCTGTCGAGCCAGTCCGCCTCGATGTTGCTCGTGCCGACATTCACCGCGGCAGTGAAGGGCACCAGGCCGATCTTCACGAACTCGGACGTGGTCTCGGTTCCGAACAGCGCGCTGACGAGGGCGTTGGCGGACGAGACCAGGGCGGTCATCCTGGTTCCGGCCATCGAGCCGGAGTTGTCGAGCACCATTACCAGCTCGATCTTGTGCAGCTGCCGCAGGACTTGCGACGAGACGGTGAGGTCGACCGTGTTGTAGCCCAGGACCTGCAGCAGCGTCATCGGCACGCGCACCGTGCCCGTCACGTCGACCTGCTTGCTGGTCGCCACGGCCGAGACGTTCTGGAGATCGCCGTAGAGCTTGCCCGGATAGTACGCGCCGACGAACGACTGGGCGAGCGCGGTCGCGCCCACGGCGTCGAGCTCGGGATGCCGGCCCACGGCGATGCCGGCCGCGTCCACGGCGTCGGTCAGCTTCTGCTTGGCGAGCATGATCCTGCTCACGTCCACCGCGACCCACACGACCGTCAGCAGGGGCAGCAGGGCGATCGTGAACTTGATGAGGACCGCGCCGCGCTCATCGCTGCCGAGGCGAGCCGCGAGACGGAGGCAGGCCACAAGATGCCGGAATGGACGAACAATGAGCTGCAACATGATACGCTGTGCCCCACGCACTCAATCCTTATAGCAAAGGAGCCGGCACGTCCCGAGTCAAGACTCTTTGCCAACCGACCGCGGGCGGTTTATGACACAGGCATATTTGGCCGTGGCCTTGGCCGACGGATGCAACAATGTCAGCTCAATTTGAGTATAAGCCTCTCTCCAATCGTGGAAGGCGCCGTCGAAGCTTGCGCCGGCTCTGGCGCGACGCGGCCGGCGTCAGCGTGATCGAGTTCTCCCTGATTGCACTCCCGTTCCTGGTTCTGCTCTACGGGACGTTCGAGGCCGGCTTCGTCTATTGGGCCAGCCAGGAGCTGGAGCACGCCGCCGGCTACGCGGCCCGCCTCGTGCGCACCGGCCAGGTCCAGGCGGCCAACCTCGACCAGGCTGGGCTGACCGCCCAGGTCTGCAGCCAGACCGCCGTGCTCGTGGGGTGCACGACGAAGCTGCGCCTCGACGTGCGCAGCGGCAAGACTCTCGGCGACATCACGCCGCCGGCGCCGCTCAACGGCAGCGGCGGCCTGAAGGACGCGGCCGAGTTCACGTTCTCGCCCGGCGCGGCCAACGACGTCGTGCTGGTCTCGACATTCTACGACTGGCCGCCGCTGCTCAAGCCGTCGGGTTATATCCTGCGGGCGGCGACGGTGGTGCGCAACGAGCCGTTCTGATGCCGCAGCCTCTTCTTGGCGGACAAAGCCGGCGCCCATCACTCACGTTGCACGCGAAGGAGCCAGAGGGATCTCGTGCGCCAGCCGGATCGCTCCCAACGCACCAGCGCGATGCCAGCGACCGCGATAGCCGCGCCTGCAATGACATCGACAAGATAATGACCCCCTTCGGGCAGGGTCGAGACGATCACAATGCCGTTGAGGATCACGGCCGGAAGGGTAACGAAGCGGATGCCGCGAAACGCATATGCGGTAATGATCGCCAACACGGTGTGAAACGAGGGAAAGGTGACCAGCCCCTCCATTTGCGCAAAGTCCAGCGACGGCGCGGCTTGCGATCGAAGCCTGATTAGCGTCTCGTAGTGCCACATGCCCGCCTTGGCGCCGAACCCATCGAACAGTTCGCGCGGAGGGTGGAAGTGCGCATAGGCGCCTGCGGCAGGCACCAGAAGCATCAGCGCGCCGACGACAACAGACGTAACCGAGATCAAGGCGAGGAATTCCGCAAGCCGGCGTTCGCGTCCGCTGAAGCACAGGAGCAGATAGAGCGCCAGCATCTGCGGGAGAGCACTATGGTAGGCAGCGGCAAGAACCGTGCTGATCAAGGGGCTGGCATTGGCGCTTGCCAGGAACGCAGGCCAATCGAAGCCGAGCGCCCGGTCAAGAGATGCCAGCCGCGCGTCCTGCAGCGGTAGGGCCGCACTGGTCGCGAGGTACATGTAAGTCCCGGCGGCAATGCCCGAGCAGACGGTAAAGGCCGCAACCCGAGCCAATACGTCGAGCCTATAAGCCGCGATGCGGATGCCGCTCGCGGTCTTTGACAGGTCGCCTTCGAGGCGCCTCAAGATTAGGGGAAGGACGCAGAAGGCGCATGCCATGACGAGCGTAGTCTTCCCCATCATCCAGAGATTGGACGAGGCAAACCTCAACGGCGAAACCGATAGCCAAATCAGATCGACCGCAACGAACCCGCCGAGCGACCACCAAGCAAGAGGTGTGATCACGCGACGCCGGGCAGAGAACGCTGGCACTACGGCTGCTTGACCCATCCTCGCAGGCTCTTGAAAAATTGGTTCATTCGATCGAGCCGTTAAGCTCAAAACATGACGCGAGTAATTCATCGGTGGCCTATCTGCGGACACCTGCCGCTCGACCTGCTGCTGGCGGGACCACTCGACACAGAGCTAAGGTCCATACTAAGAGCGAGCCAGCGTCGGCTTGTCCAGGTTCATGGGGAGGGGGGCATGTGGCGGCAATGCTGCCGGCTCTTTGTTGGGGCGATGGTGCGGCTCAGAGGGTGTCGTCTCAGCGACCTGGGGCGCGATCAGTCTGGCAACATCTTGCTAGAGGCCGCCCTGGTTTTCCCGATCCTGGTGGGGCTGTTTCTCGGCGTGTCGGAGTTCTCGGAGGCCTTCACCGTGAGCCGCCGGATCGAGATTGCCGCCAGCAC
>DATBKR010000331.1:0-38068 GCA_036555805.1 Hyphomicrobiaceae bacterium
ATCGGCGGGCTGCTCGCCGGCGTGCTCTACTCGCTTGTCGCGCTGGGCTTTGTGCTGATCTTCAAGGCCTCCGGCGTATTCAACTTCGCCCAGGGCGCCATGGTGCTGCTGGCGGGCCTGGCGCTGGTGCGGTCGCTGGACGTCCTGGTGGCGCACGGCATTCCGATGTGGGGCGCCATCGCCCTGGGGCTCCTGTTCGCCGCCCTGGTGATGGCGGTAACGGCGTGGCTTATCGAGCGGTTCGCGCTGGGGCCGCTCGTCAACCAGGACGCGCTCACGCTGTTCATGGCCACCATCGGCGTGACCTTCGTCCTGGAAGGTGCCTCGCAGATGCTCTTCGGCTCGGATGTCTACCCGCTGCGGCTTTTCCCCATCGACGCCTGGTTCCTGTTCCAGGGCACGTTCCCCGGCGGCATCCTCGTGAACCAGCTCGACGTGCTTGGCGGACTGATCGCGGGCGTGCTGGTGGCGGGGCTCGCGGCCTTCTTCCAGTGGACCAAGACCGGCCGCGCACTGCGCGCCGTGGCGGACGACCATGCGGCGGCGCAGTCGGTGGGCATTCCGATCGCCTGGATCTGGTTTGTGGTATGGCTGGTGGCGGGGCTGGTGGCGCTGGTGGCGGCGACGGTCTGGGGCACCAAGCTCGGGGTGCAGTTCTCCATCACCTTCCTGGCGCTCAAGGCGCTCCCCGTTCTCATCATCGGCGGCTTCACGTCGGTGCCCGGCGCCATCATCGGCGGGCTGCTCGTGGGCGCCGGTGAGAAGCTCGCCGAGGCCTACCTCGGCCCCTTCATCGGCGGCGGCATAGAATACTGGTTCGCCTACGTGCTGGCCCTCGTGGTCCTGCTCGGCCGCCCGCAGGGCCTGTTCGGCGAACGCATCATCGAGCGGATTTAGCGAAGAAGGGGAGTGGGGAAATGGGGAGTAGGGAATGGGGAATAGCAATGGCGCCCTTCGCGGCGACCCCATTCCCCATTCCCCACTCCCCATTCCCCTCTTGAGGACAACATGCTCTACCGCGAAGCCGGCCAGTTCAAGACCACCTATTCCGCCGACATGGCGATGTTTCCCATCCGGCAGGACCGCATCGCGCTCGGTGTGCTGCTCGCCTTCGCCTTCCTGGGCGTGCCGCTGCTGGCCAGCTTCCATATCTGGCCGTTCGACAACGACTACATGCTGCGCGCCATCCTCATCCCGTTCCTGATTCTGGCGCTGGGCGCCATCGGCCTTAACGTGCTGGTCGGCTACTGTGGGCAAATCTCGCTCGGCGCCGGCGCGTTCATGGCGATCGGCGCCTACGGCGCCTACAAGTTCACCACCGGGGTGCACGTCCCGCTCGACTGGCTGGGCACCCAGATCGCCATCCCGCCCTTGCCGATCCTGTCCTCGATTCTGCTCGGCGGCCTGATGTCCGCCCTCATCGGCGTCCTGTTCGGCATCCCCAGCCTGCGCATCAAGGGCCTCTACCTCGCGGTCGCTACGCTCGCCGCGCAGTTCTTCTTCGACTGGGTGTTCATCCGCGTGAAGTGGTTCACCAACTACACACCGTCCGGCTCGGTGGCCGCACCCGATCTCAATTTCTTCGGCTTCATCGTCGACTCGTCGGTCGAGCGCTACCTCTTGTGCCTGGCCTTCGTGACCGTGTTCGCGTTCATGGTGAAGAACCTGGTGCGCGGCAACCTCGGGCGGCAATGGATGGCGATCCGCGACATGGATATCGCCGCCGAGCTGATGGGCATCCGCCCGCTCTACGCCAAGCTCACCGCGTTCGCAGTATCCTCGTTCGTGATCGGCGTGGCCGGAGCCTTGTGGGCGTTCGTCTACCTGGGCGCGTGGGAGCCCCTGGCCTTCAACATCGACCGCTCTTTCCAGCTCCTGTTCATGGTCATCATCGGCGGGCTGGGCTCGATCCTGGGCTCGTTCCTGGGCGCGGCCTTTATTCTGATCCTGCCGATCCTGCTCGACCAGGTCCCGCACGCGCTCGGGCTCCCGGTCTCGGTCGAGACGGTTTCCCTCTCGGTGTTCATCGTCACCGGTGCCCTCATCTGCTACCTGCTCATCGTCGAGCCGCACGGCTTTGCAAGACTTTGGTCCATCGGCAAGGAGAAACTCCGGCTCTGGCCATACCCCTATTGACGGACTAGGATCACCCGACACATCTGCGCGGCGGGACCGGCGCGGATGCGTCCAACAAGGCGGACCCGGCCCAGGAAGCCCCGCGCTCATGCCCGGCACATGCCGGAACCGAAGAGGAGGAAACACCATGTTCAGAAAAATGCTGGCCGCAGCCGTGGCTGTGGCGGGCGTGTCGGCGCTCGCCGCACCTCTGCTGGCCGACGGCGAGCAGTTCCTGCCCGCCCTGGTCTACCGCACGGGGCCCTACGCGCCCAACGGCATCCCCTTTGCCGACGGCGTCGCCGACTACTGGACGCTCATCAACGAGCGCGACGGCGGCATCAACGGCGTCAAGATCATCCACGAGGAGTGCGAGACCGGCTACGCCACCGACAAGGGTGTCGAGTGCTACGAGCGTCTGAAGGGGAAGGGGCCGACCGGCGCCGGCTATGTGTCGCCCCTCTCCACCGGCATCACCTTCGCCCTCACCGAGAAGGCGCCGGGCGACAAGATTCCGCTCCTCACCATGGGCTATGGCCGGTCCGAGAGCCGCGACGGCTCGGTGTTCCCCTGGAACTTCATCGCCCTCGGCAGCTACTGGACCGCGGCCGACATCGCCGTCCAGCACATCGCCAAGGAGCTGGGCGGCTTCGACAAGCTCAAGGGCAAGAAGATCACGCTCGTCTATCACGACAGCCCCTACGGCAAGGAGCCGATCCCGGCGCTGGAGCTCCGCGCCAAGCACAACGGCTTCACCTTCAAGGCGGTGCCTGTCACCCATCCGGGCGTCGAGCAGAAGTCGCAGTGGCTGGCCATCCGCCAGGACCGGCCCGACTACGTGCTGCTGTGGGGCTGGGGCGTGATGAACTCCACCTCCGTCATCGAGGCCGCGGCGGTGGGCTATCCGCGCGACAAGATGATCGGCGTGTGGTGGTCGGGCGCCGAGCCTGACGTGATCCCCGCGGGCGAGAAGGCGGTGGGCTACAAGGCCTTGATGCTGCAGCACCCGCCCGGCAAGTTCGCCGTGCATGCGGACCTGGAGAAGTACGTGGTCTCCAAGGGCAAGTCGGTGGCCAAGGACGACTTCGCCCAGGTGCTCTACAACCGCGGCCTGATCAACTCGATGCTGGGCGTGGAGGCGATCCGCACCGCGCAGGGCAAGTACGGCAAGAAGCCGCTCACGGGCGAGCAGATCCGCTGGGGCTTCGAGAACCTCAACCTGAGCGAGGCGCGCATCAAGGAGCTGGGCTTCGAGGGCATGATCAAGCCCATCAAGTTCAGCTGCTCCGACCACCAGGGGGCCGACCAGGCCCGTGTCCAACAGTGGGACGGCAAGGCGTGGAAGATCATCTCCGACTACTACACCGCGGACGAGAGCCTGCTCGCGCCCATGGTGAAGGAGGCCGCCGCCAACTACGCCACGGAGAAGAAGATCACGCCGCGAGACTGCTCGAAGGCGAGCTAGAGGTGGTGTCAGACCCTCCAGGTCTGGCACCCTCAGTTTACACCCGTCATCCCGGAAGCCGACCTCGGCGAAGGCCGAGGGAGGCTATCCGGGACCTCGGGTGACGGGTCGAACCCACAAGATCCCGGCCCATGGCGTCCTTTGGGCACAGCTCGCCTTCGGCTCGCAGCGCTCCGGCCGGGATGACGGGTAAAAGGTGCAATCGTGTCAGCCGCCCACTCCGCCCCGAAGCCAGAGACGGCCGGCCCGATGCTCGCCGTCAAGAACATCGAGGTGATCTACGACCACGTCATCCTGGTGCTCAAGGGCGTATCGCTGGAGGTGGCGCCGGGCGGCATCGTGGCGCTCCTCGGCGCCAACGGTGCCGGCAAATCCACCACCCTCAAGTCCATCTCCAACCTCATCCGCTCGGAGCGCGGGGAGGTAACCAAGGGCGTCGTCGAGTTCGCCGGCGAGCGCGTGGACGGCCTCACCCCCAACGACCTGGTGCGCCGCGGCTGCATCCAGGTGATGGAGGGCAGGCACTGCTTCGGCCACCTCACCGTGGAGGAGAACCTGCTCACCGGCGCCTTCACGCGCAGCGACGGCCGCGGGGCCGTCGCCGCCGACCTGGACATGGTCTACGGCTACTTCCCCCGCCTCAGGGAGCGCCGCCAGTCGCTCGCGGGCTACATCTCCGGCGGCGAGCAGCAGATGTGCGCCATCGGACGGGCGCTGATGTCGCGGCCCAGGATGATCCTGCTCGACGAGCCGTCCATGGGGCTAGCGCCGCAGCTGGTCGAGGAGATCTTCGAGATCGTACAGCGGCTCAACGCCGAGCAGGGCGTGTCGGTGCTGCTGGCCGAGCAGAACACCCACATGGCCCTCAAGTACGCCACCTACGGCTACATCCTGGAGAACGGCCGCATCGTCATGGACGGCGCGGCCCAGGCGCTGCGCGAAAACGAGGACGTGCGCGAGTTCTACCTCGGCATCGGCGGCGCCGACCGCAAGAGCTTCCGCGACGTGAAGTCCTACAAGCGTCGCAAGCGCTGGCTGGCGTAGGACAACAGGAGGCGTAGGGTGGGTTAGCCGCGAAGCGGCGTAACCTACCATTGCCAGCCTCGGACTGAGGACCGCATGCCCGATCACTTCGACCAGCTGGAAACGCGCGACCCCGAGCAGCGCGAGCTGGCGCAGTTCAACCTGCTGACCGATCTGATCCGCCAGGCCATCGCCGCCGCGCCGGGATGGGCGGACCATCTCAAGGGGGTCGAACCTGCCGCCGTGACCTCCCGCGAGGCCCTGGCCGCGCTGCCGGTGCTGCGCAAGTCGGGGTTGCATGTCCTGCAGGCGCGCCGGCCGCCATTCGGCGGCTTCGCCGCGGCGCCGGCGGCGGAGGTGGCGCGCGTGTTCATGTCGCCGGGCCCGATCTTCGAGCCCGAGGGCCGGGGCGAGGACTGGTGGCGCGCCGCGCGCGCGCTCTTTGCCGCCGGCGTGCGCAAGGGCGACATCGTGCATAACACCTTCGCCTACCACCTCACCCCCGGCGGCTGGATCCTGGACTCCGGCGCCCGCGCGCTTGGCTGCGCCGTGATCGCCGCCGGCCCCGGCAACACCGAGCAGCAGATCGAGGCCATCCAGGCGCTCAAGCCCTCCGTCTACGTGGGCGTGCCCGACTACCTCAAGATCCTGCTCGACAAGGCGCGCGACACCGGCAAGGACGCCACCTCCTTCAGGAAGGCGGTGGTAGGCGGCGGCGCGCTGTTCCCCTCGCTCAGGGCCGAGTACAGGCAGCGCGGCGTCGCCACCTTCCAGACCTACGCCACGGCGGACCTCGGCATCATCGCCTACGAGAGCCGGGCGCTCGACGGGATGATCGTGGACGAGGGCGTGATCGTCGAGATCGTGCGTCCCGGCACCGGCGATCCCGTGCCGCCCGGCGAGGTGGGCGAGGTGGTCGTCACCTCCTTCAACCGCGACTATCCCATGATCCGGCTCGCCACCGGCGACCTCTCCGCCGTGCTGCCCGGCATCAGCCCGTGCGGGCGCACCAACATGCGCATCAAGGGCTGGCTCGGCCGTGCCGACCAGACCACCAAGGTCAAGGGCATGTTCGTGCACCCCGAGCAGGTGGCCGAGGTGGCCAGGCGCCACGCCGGCGTGGGCCGCGTGCGCCTGGTCGTAGGGCGCAGCGGCGAGCAGGACGTCATGACCCTGCGCGTCGAGGCTTCCGACGATGCCGGCCTGAAGGCGAAGCTCGCGGAGACGCTGCAGTCCGTCACCAAGCTCAAGGGCGAGGTGGAACTGGTCGCCCCCGGCTCCCTCCCCAACGACGGCAAGGTCATCGCCGATGAGCGGACGTATACGTAGGGGTCAGACCCTGCGGGTATGACCCCGTGGCGCAGCCTTCCAATCTTCGCGATTACAGCGGACTCGCAGTGTGGGAAATCGTCGGCTCGCACACCACGTCGTGGTCGCCCACCGTGCGCGGATCCCGTAACGACCACGCCCATCTCATAATGGGGTCAGACCCGCAGGGTCTGACCCCATGTCACCCCGCTGCCAGCTCCACCCAGACGGGCACGTGGTCGGAGGGCTTCTCCCAGCTGCGGGTGAACTTGTCGATGCCGGCACCCTCGAGCCGGTCCGCCGCCTGCGGCGACATCAGGACGTGGTCGATGCGGATGCCGTGGTCCTTCTGCCAGGCGCCGGCCTGGTAGTCCCAGAAGGTGTAGACGCCGGGCTCCGGGTGGCACGCGCGCACGGCGTCGGTGAGGCCCAGGTTGACGAGCGCGCGGAACGCCGCTCGGGTCTCCGGCTGGAACAGCGCGTCGCTGGTCCAGGCCTGCGGGTTCCTGGCGTCGAGCGGCTCGGGAATGACATTGAAGTCGCCCACCAGCAGCAGCGGCTCCTCCAGCGCCAGCAGGCCCTCGACGCGGTCGTGCAGGCGCCGCATCCAGGCGAGCTTGTAGGCGAACTTGTCGGTGCCGATGGGGTTGCCGTTGGGCAGATAGAGGCAGCCCACCCGGATGGCGCCGCCGGCGCGCGGCACCACGGCCTCGATATAGCGTGAGTGGGTGTCGGCCTCGTCCCCCGGCAGTCCGCGCACAGCCACCTCGTCCAGCGGGTGCTTGGAGAGGACGGCGACGCCGTTGAACCCCTTCTGGCCGTGCACGGCGACGTTGTAGCCGAGCTCCCCGAAGGCTTCGCCCGGGAACGCCTCGTCCGTGCACTTGATCTCCTGGAAGCAGGCGACGTCCGGGCTCGTCTCCTTGAGCCAGGCGAGCGCCCCCTCCAGCCGGGCCTTCACGCCGTTGATGTTCCAGGTGGCGATTCTCATGGCCTCGCTTCTTGGCGCCGGCCGGGCTGCCGCGCAAGCGCCAAGTTCGTTGCTCAACACATCACGTGCGTCATACGCCGCAGGTACTGTCGGAAGCGGCGCTGGGCCAGCTCGCGCAGCAGCGTAAGGCATGAAGGCTAGCCCCGGACCGGCTCATACGTAGCCGCAAACGTCTCGGCGTTGTTGCCGTACACCTCCCCGCCGCTGAGGATGAGATAGCCGCTCGGAGCCTGCTGCCGCTCTCCCCAGGGCGCCGCGATATCGAAGCCGCCAGGCAAGCGGATGGCATCCACCACGCCCCTGGCGCGGCAGATGGCGCCAAGCTCGTTGCGCTCGCCGGTGGGCTCGTAGAGGTCGGCGAACCGGTCGGCGGCAATGATGTAGGCATCGAGGTTGCCCGCGCGGTCGCGCAAGGGCTCCCGCCTGGGAGTGAGATTGACGACGACCCAATCGCCGGCGCGCGCCGTGTTGGTCGTCTCCTTGCCGTTCCAGCGGGTCTCGACCACCTCGCCGGCGCGCGCTGGCCGGGCGGCAATCGAGCCCACCTTGCGGACCCGCAGCACCGGCCGGATCAGGTCCCTGGCAATGTGCTGGAAGTCGTCGGGCATCAGCACCGTATCGGCCTCGATGCGTACATCGTCGCGCCCGAGGCCTGCATGAACGACCTTGAACATGGGAGACACCAACTTCCGGTCAGCGGCAGGGCGGTGAGCGCGGCCGGCGCATGCGAAGGGGCAGGACCGATTACGTGGGGCTCAGGGCCAAGATCGCAACCAAGCAGTCGCCGCTACGGCTTGGCCGCCTGCCTCTTCCACACGCCAGCGAGGACATTCTTTGTCCCGATCCTGATCCGGTCCTTCTCGACCAGAACATCCAGCGGCACCTTCCCGTCGGGCAGGCGCACTTCGATCGTGACGCGATTGCCGTCCACCGACTTGATCGCGTACTCCGTCGTGAACGACACCGGCCCGATCGATGATGTGATCTCGTTCTCGGTAATGGTGAGCTTGGCGAGCGGATTGCCATCGAGCGCGTACTCGCCCGGCAATGGATTGGAAGGCGCGCACTGGCCGAAGCCCAGGACGCACCAGGCGTGTGCTGGTGTCGTGCTGATCAGGACGGCGAGCAGGAGAGCCGCCTGGCACACGTAACGCCTGTTCCGAGACATGATTGCACCCCCGACAGCCTCGTCGACCACGTCGCATTGAAAGCGGTCGTTTGGCAAGCCTACTCGGCCTTGGCGACGTAGGCGACCCATGCTCGTTCGGCAACGTCAAAATCATCCAGCGGACGCCCTGGAGCCGATCCGGCAGCAGGTTGTGCCATTCAATGCCCAGCTCCCGAGCTGGAACGCGGAGCGGGAGGCTACTGCAAGGCGCACAAGAGCGAGCTACGCCGACCTCGATTGTCAGAAGGAGCTTTCCGATAAAGCTCCATCCGATAAGCGCCAGCAGATTCGATATCCCATGCCTAATAACGGAATTTAGAGACAGAACCTAGCATCCGATGCAATCAGGAAACCTCCTGTGGATTTGTGTCATTATCCGGGCGCTGCTCGTTTACGAAGTTTCTCCGCAACGTTAGGACGCATTGGTGATCGACTCGGATCGACTATCCTGGCGACCCGGCTAGCATTAGCGGCCATCCCCCGAGAAAGAGAACGGAATGCTGCTCGATCATGTGAGGCGACGAATTTCTCCTGGCCGCCACGTCGATCATAGCGTAAGCGACCATGCGGCACGCAATGAACGTGACGCTGGCAGCGCGTCGCAATCGGTGCCAAGCCTCCGGATCATGTTCATGTACTGGGGACGGCGCGGTCTGTCGCGCTTCGTGCGGGACCTGGCAGACGCAATCGTTGCCGACCCTAACGGGGGGGCGACGTTATCGCTTTCGCGCCAAAACGAGGAGGTCAAGCCCTTCGGGCAATTGGGCCCCCGGCTTTTTCTGGTTGATACGTTCGCAGCCAGTCATGGGGCGATTACGCAAGCATGGCGGGTTCCATTGCTCTGTCGCGATCTGGTGGCCCAGCTTAAGAAGGACCGCACCGATGCTGTCATTGACCTCATGCCGCATGTATGGTCACCCTTCATCGTGTCGGCCATTCACGGCGCGGGGGTTCGCTATATATGCGTAGTGCACGACGCCGATGGCCATCCGGGCGATCAATCAGCGGTTGTAACGCCATTCCTTCGCAGGGCCGAATATCAAGCGGACCACGTCCTTACTTTGAGCCACGCAGTCGGCAAGCGCCTGCTTGCGTGCGGGCGCTTACGCCCCAACCGCCTCAGCGCCCTGTTCCACCCCGACCTGCACTTCGCCGCGCGTCACAGCCAACGTCAGTCGCCGGCAGCAGGTACGCCGCTGCGCCTGCTATTCCTCGGTCGCATCATGACGTACAAAGGGCTCACGCTCTTTCTCGACTCAGTCGACCGCTTGCGCGCCGAGGGCGTAGCCGTCTCGCCGGGCGTCTTCGGCGAAGGACGGGTTGCGACCCATGCCCGACGCATGGCGAAGATGGGCGTTGAACTGGTCAACCGTCGGCTTTCAGATGAAGAGGTGGGCGACGTTCTCCTGCGCTACGACGCACTCATCGCCTCTCATGTCGAAGCCAGCCAGTCCGGGATAGTGGCGGCCGCCTTGGGCGCTGGGCTGCCTTGCGTCGTCACGCCAGTGGGCGGCCTTGTGGAGCAGGTTGCGGACGGTGAAACAGGAATCGTTGCGGATGAGCCTACCGCATCCGCCCTTAGCGCGGCGGTTCGGCGGCTATTTTTCTCGCCAAATCTCTACTCGACGATCTGTCGGACTATCGCACTAAGACGGGATCAGCGCTCAATGAACCGCTTTCTGGCAGAGTGCGTCCGTGTCGCAGCAGGAGCCACCGGCAGGAGACAACGCGCCGCTTCCTGTTAGGCAACGCGGGGCGCACGATGAAAGCCGCATTAGTGCGCAGGGCCGGATCTACGGGCTCGTCACGGAATTGAATCGGCAGAGTTTGTTGACCCAGTGGTGCCGATATCAAACGACCAGATTTCAGCTTGAGATAAATGGAATTATCCGCCTCAATATGAGAGCACTTGGCTGGAAAGACCGCACATGCCAGCTTTCACATATTGCCGCTACGCAAATTCGGTGAGAATGACGCTCCGCTTGGGAATGGCGAGCCACACCAGCTTTACGTCGACGTCGCGCCGCTAATCCACATCTCCAAAGAAAATCGCCGAGTTGCCGGCTGGATCACAGGGCCTCGCGCTGCTAATCATGCGATGCGGACTCTGCATCAGAGTATGAAGGGACGAAGGCCTTGATGCGGCATGACCAAGCGGCATCGCGATCTGCCGAGCACAAGATGTCCGGCTCTATCGAGGGGTTGGACCGCAGCGCCCGCAGAACACCTATCGCCGATACGTCAGCGGAACCCTGTCCCCCGTTAGCGAAAAGCGGCCTGCGCGATCTGATGGACGGGCTCATGCGGGTCGATCTGTGGGGGCGACTCGGATGGCTGGAGGTCAAACGCCGCTATCGGCGAACGGTTATTGGGCCGTTTTGGAGCGTGATCAGTCTTGCCGTCTTCGTTGCTACGATCGGCAGCGTCGGCGTCGCTCTGTGGAACCAAAACCCGTCCCAATACCTGCCCTACCTTACCGCCGGCATGCTCGCCTGGCTCATGATCTCAAACAGCATAACCGAGGCATGCACGCTCTTCATTGCCGGCAGCAATCTCTACCGGCAGGCGCGACTGGACTATTCCCTGCTGGTCTACGCTCTGATATGGCGAAACCTCCTCGTTTTCCTCCACCATCTATTGGTCTACACCCTGGTGGTGCTGGTTCTGGCACCGCGCATCATCAGCCCGACCATCATCCTTCTGGTCCCCGGTCTCCTCCTGGTCATCATCAATGGCGTCTGGGTCAGCTTGCTCTTGGGCCTCTTATGCCTGCGCTTTCGCGACGTGCAGCAGATGGTGATCAACCTTACGCAGACTGCCATGCTCGTCACTCCCATCTTCTGGCCCATCGACCAGGTGCGGGGTACGGTGCGCGTCATGTTCGCCCACCTCAATCCGCTCTACCACTGTATCGAGGTCGTGCGTGCCCCCCTCCTGGGAGTGGTTCCGACGCGCGGCAGTTACATCGCTCTCATCGCCATCGCCATAGTCGGCTGGGCCACGACACATTTTGCCTTTGCACTGTTCCGTAAGCGCATAGCCTACTGGAGTTGAGCGCCGATGCCTGAGGTCATGCTCGATGACGTTCACGTCGAGTTCCCCATTTACGGCGCTCAGCGAAGCCTGCGGAAGGTTCTTTTTGCTCGGGCCGCCGGCGGGCTTATTCAGCGTGAGACGGCAGGACGCGATCGGGTCATCGTAAAGGCTCTGAATGGCGTCTCCCTTCGCCTACAAGAGGGCGACCGCCTAGGCTTGGTCGGCGGCAACGGCGCAGGCAAGTCGACGCTGCTCAAAGTGATCGCTGGGGTCTACCAACCGGTCATTGGCCATGTTCTGGCGACCGGCAAGATCACCCCTTGCTTCGATCTCTTGCCTGGCCTCGACCCGGAAGATACCGGCTACGAGAACATCATTACCGCGGGCCTCCTGCTTGGCATGGATCGGGACGAAATCGAGCGCAAGATTCCGGGCATCGAAGAGTTCAGCGAGCTCGGCGAGTACTTGGCGCTGCCGGTGCGGACGTATTCTGCCGGCATGGTGGCTCGGCTCGGGTTCTCACTCGCCACTGCGGTGGAGCCGGGTATCCTGCTCATGGACGAGGGGATAGGCGTAAGCGATGCCCGTTTCGCGGAGCGCGCCTCCCGGCGACTGCGCTCCTTCATCGATCGCAGCAGCATTCTCGTGTTTGCGAGCCACTCGGAAGCACTTATCCGCTCGTGGTGCAACAAGGCCGCCCTGCTCGATGCTGGCCGGATCGTCCAGATTGGCGGGGTAGAGGAGGTTTTCCGGTCCTATAATACCAGGGCGAAGGCAAACGGAAGGACCTAGCGCAATCTCGCCCACCCGCCGCTGCCCACGCGCTCAGGCGGGTCGATGTGGCTTTAGGCCTTCTCTGACGCGGCGTAGCGATTGGCCACGTGCGACCGAGCTGCACTCGGCCGCCGCTCACGCATGCGAGATCCGGCCATCATTGGCGCTACCACAACTGCGAGCCAGAGTGCCTCGTAAGGCCAGTAGACGTACCGAAATGGATTGGCAATGCCCACTATAAGATAAGCAGCTGTGTAGACGATCGCACTGCCGCCAAGGGCAAACACCACCAATGCGGTAGCGCCTTCATCGGCTTTCCGGAAGAAGCCAACGTACCCAGCCCATGCCGTTACGGCGGTCGCGCTGAGAAACATTATCCACGGTGGGATCACCCAGAAGAAGGCGCGCGCGGCTTGCTCGTAACCTATGGATAGCGCCGGGCTTCGCACCTCCGAGCCTCGCGGGTTGTGTTTCGCGGCCTCTAGTGGGATGCCAATATCTTGACGGTCATGGCAATTTACCCTCAACACGCACATAAAATGCGCCACCCGGTGCAGCGCATAGGCTAGCGGGTTTCTAACAATGGCCGCTCCCCATTCGCCGAGTACATATTGCCTATCCGCAATGTAGGTGTGGTAAACGTGTCCGTCGTAACCGGCAGCGCAGCCGTTCCGTATGAGTGTGTCCCACTCCTCCGGCGCATAGCAGCGACCAATCTGCTCCACAAACTCCTTGCTGTCGGCCAAGCGTGATGCAGGTGCGGCGATGCGCACTGTTATCCCAGCAATGTCAAATGAGATGAGTGCACTCATAGTAGGCCGCCAAAGAGGTTTGAGCACGACGTGTGAAAACACAGACAGGCCCGCGAAGACGAGGAGAAGCAAACCGGTGGAAATGGCGACGCTTCCTATTATTTTCCGTCCCGTCAGAGTGTGAACAACAAGCCAGAACACAGGCACGAGAGCAAATATCGCATTGTATCTGGTGGAGAGCACAAGAGCGGCTAGGATTATTGCGACAACCCAGGTGGATTTCCTGATCGATGGAATTTTTGGGGGGTTCATTTTAGTATAGCTGCCGACACCAGCGAGACCGATCAATGCGGCGGCCATGAAAGTGTCTTTTGAGACCTCGTGGAATAGATAAGCGAAGGGAGGAGCAACGGCACTGATCGGCACCAACGCAGCGAGCGCCAGCTTTCCTGCGTGCGCGAGGGCCGCCGCGAGCAGATAAAGCCCACCTAGCATCAAAGCGGTCTGCAGCAGCCACATCGTGGCGGGATTTGCTCCAAGCCCATCTGTGATTCTCCATAAGAATGTGAACGCAGGGGGGAACCAGGTCGCATAGCTGCCGGTCGCTGCCATATTGGCAATGCTGGCAGTGTCCCAGTCCATGGTGCCGGGATAGAATAAGTATGTGTAAAGTGCACCTATGGCGAAAAATAGGGCGATCCCACCGCCGCGCGCTATCAGGGATGTTGGGCGGCGCTGCACAGGTCGCCTCCTGCTTCAGGAGCGCCGGACGAAGGCCCGAGGCGCCTTATCGGCACATTCAAAATGCCCAGCACGAACCCTGTAAACAGCATCTGCATTCCGATGACGATCATCGTCATGCCTCCCAGCACCGTGCGTGGGATCATGGGGTCCGGGAGCGGGCCGAAGTCCTGCATGGCCCAGGCGTTGAGGGCGTAGCCAAACGCGGCGGCTCCGAGGATGGCAAGCAACGCGCCGCCGAGCGCCAGACGGTCGGTCGTGGCATGGCGGAGAACGGCCATGGCCCGTGTGTCGGCGGGAAGAAGCCTGCTGATCGCGGCATAGGTGCGCGAGATGGCGCCGAATGACACGAGTTGCACGCCGGCGATCATGAAGAAGCACGCGGATATGAATGTGTTGACGTCGAGGACGACATCGCGGAACACATGCATGGGCCCCCAGGACAGCATGGCTGTCAGCAGCAAGCCCAGTGCGATCAGGGCTGCGCCCGGAATGAAGAACAGCCAGCGCGGGCTGTACATGAGCAGGAACTTCAGGTGCCGCCAGCCGTCGCGCCAGGTCTTGAGGTGCGGCGGCCGGCTGCGTCCGTCCGGCTGCAGCGTCGTTGGCACCTCGACGATCGTCAGGCCGGCAAGCGAGCTCCGCACCACCATCTCGCTCGCGAACTCCATGCCCGCCGACCTGAGCCCGAGATCGCGCACCGCAGCGGCCCTGAAGGCGCGCAGCCCGCAGTGGAAATCGCGCACCGGAACGCTGAAGAACAGGCGTCCCAGGAAGCTGAGCACCGGGTTGCCCAGGTACTTGTGGAGGAAGGGCATGGCACCCGGTGCGATGCCGCCGGCGAAGCGGTTGCCGATGACGATGTCGGCGCCGCGGCGCAGCTTGTCTACGAAGAGACCAAGGTTGGTGAAATCGTAGCTGTCGTCGGCGTCGCCCATCACGACATAGCGGCCGCGGGCTGCTTCGATGCCGCCGAGCAGCGCAGCCCCGTAGCCGCGCTCGGCAACACCCACGACGCGGGCGCCGAGCTCCGCGGCGATCCGCGTCGATCCGTCGGTGCTGCCGTTGTCGGCGACGACGATTTCGCCTGCAATGGCATTGGCCTTCAGGAAGGATTTCGCCTTCCGGATGCAGGCGGCGAGCGTTCCGGCCTCGTTCAGACAGGGCAGCAGGATAGTGAGCTCAATACCCGGTTCCACTCGCTCCGGTTCCGCTCGGCTCAGCATGAATTCGATCCCGGCGTGCATCGGATGCATAGAGCTCGAACCATGCTCGACCCGCAAGGGCCGTGTGCGGCGTTTCCACAATGCAATGCTCATTCCACCCAGTTGTTTTGCAGACTATGCAAAGGACATTAAGGATCGCGATGACAGCTGTCAGCCATCTAATAGCTGATTATGGGTGACCTGCTGTTCAAAAAAATAATCCACAAAAATGCACCCGGCAGAAGGTTGCTCGCGCTTTGGTGCGAGCGCTGCGAGATCTATCTTTGACAGAGAGAATGAACGCGTGCCGCCCAGCACCCAATATCGGATGGAAGTTTTCCGTTTTCTACGACACCCCGCCTCAAGCTTGCAACGACCGGGAATAGGCCATGCAAATGAGTGAATAGATTCTGAAGGCAGCATCCCAATGACCGAATAAATGAATAGGTGAATTTCTACGGGAACTGTCGCGATGGACGGTTTTCTGCCAACCCAGAACCAAGAGCCTCGAGAAGCCGGCGCACGTTCTCCGCGGCTGCTCATGATCGACCCTGGGCGGCGCTTCGGCTGCGATGCCGACCAGCGGTTCTCCGAGCTCGTCGCTCGCGCATTCTCCGAAGGCGGCTTCGAGGTCGTCTGGGTTGCCGACGCCGACGATCCGCTGCCCGATCGGCCCTATGCGCAGTTGCATCGCCTTCTGCCACCGCCCGGCCGGCACTCCGGTCAGCCGGAGGATTTGCTGGCCCATCCTATCGGGCGCATCGACCGATGGGCGCGCGCCGCCCGGAAGGGCGCGCATTCGGGCCTCCTCATAAGGTCGCTGGCTGTTGCGGTATGGGCCTCCGTGCGTGTGCTCTACCGGCTGAAATACGCGACGATTGTCCTGCTTGCATGGTGCTGCTCTCGCATCCCTCGTATCCTGACCCGACTGGATGCGACGCCGTATTGGCCGGCCCGCGTGGTCAGTGGCTGCCTCCTGAAGATCGTCGGGCCTCCTGAGGGCCGCCACACTGTACACGCGGCAGTCGCGGGCGGGGCGGACTTGGCGCAGGCAGAGCTCGTGGAGCTGGTCAAGTCCCTCGGCCCTGAGGACGTGATGGTTCTTCCGTCCGCGCGGCCGTCGCAGCTCGACATGCTGCTAGGGCTCCTTCCCCGATTGGGCCTGTCGCGGCCGCTCCCCACTACGCTGCACGTGCGCTTTGCCCACGCGACCGACCCGGCCGGAGACCATGGGCATGATGAAGGCGCGATGCTTGCCGACCGGCTGAGGAGCGGCTCGCCGATACGGACGATTGTGCTTCACGCCGAAACGGCCGAGCGGCGCCACGCGCTTGAGCACAGCTTGGCCCTGAGGGTTCATGAGTGCCACGAGGACAATAGCTCGGCGGCATTCCGCCGGCGCTTCGCCCCCGCGCCGCCACCAGGGTCGACGGTCGCCACGCGGGGTGTCCTGGATGTGCCTCCGAGCCTCGTTGTGGAGCGCCTCGGCCCTGTGGCTCTCCTGATCAGTGCGCTGTGGGGCCGCGTCGGCAGCACGGCGATCTTCGATGCCCAGACGCGATACCTTCTGGAGCGGGGCTTTATCGTCGCGCGCATCCTGATCGATCACCACCCGCAGAGAGGCGCCGAGCGTACCAGGCGTCTGGAAAAGCTGCTAGCGGAGAATTTCGAGAAAGTGCGGCCCCATCTGCATCTTGTCGCCAGCCGCGATGACAGCTTCCGCAATATCTGGCGGCTGAGCACGACCACGGACTTCCGCGAACGCTCGCCCGTCGCGCGTATCGGCATGCTGCTGGCGGACGCCGCGATCGACGACCCGGTGGCAGCCGCTTGGTGCGCCGATCGAGCGGCGCTCACCGTGGTCAATCATCTGCCACACGTGGCCTTTGCAGAGCGGCTGACGAAGGCGCCAATTGTACTTGAGACCCACGACATCTTCGCGCAGCTGCTCACGACTCACGGCATCCCGGATTTCGTGCCCGGGCGTCCAGACGGACACAAGCTCCGGGAGGCCGACGAGGCCGATGTCTGGCATCGCGTCGCCGCGTGCGTCACCCTGTCTCCCGATGATCATGCCGTTGTCGCACGAGCAGCCAAGCGCTCTGTTCTTGCCCGCCCATATGTCGAACGGACGGATCTCTATCGGCGTCTCGATGACCGCCGCCGGCCAGATGTCGTGGCGGCCAAAGGGTCGCCGGCCAGCTACGGGACCACGAGCCAATTCGACATCATGCTGTGGGGCGACTGGCACAGAGGCAACGTCGCCGGCGTTCGCTGGTTCATGGAGCAGGTGGCAGGCAAGCATGATTGCCTGAAGCAGGCCAGCATCCTGCTTGTCGGCCGGGTCGCGAAAGGCCTCCCGCGTCGTCTGCTGCAAAAGCAAGGCCTCTATGCCGCCGGTTTCGTAGACTGCATCGATGACTTCTTTGCGCGCAGCGCCGTCCTCGTGATTCCCGACCAGCCGGGCAGCACTGGGACCTCGGTCAAAGCCATAGACGCGCTCGCGCGCGGCTGCTGCTTCTCCAGCACCGCAGCCGGCCTGCGTGGTGTCGCCCTTGGGGATACCGGCCTCGCACCTTCCAACGACCCGACGGCGCTGGCGCGCGACATTGCCCGCCTGCTCGAGTCCCCGGACGCGCGGCGGGAGCGCGCAGCTGTTGCGCACCGGCTCTACGACCTCAACTTCTCCAAGGCTGCCTATTCGGAAGCGTGGGACGCCCTGTTGCGTTCGCTGCTCCCAGGGACCGTGGGGCAGTTCGCAGCAAGCCGGGGCAGGAGAGGATTCCGCCCGATCCTCGCACTCGAAACAGCTCAGATCCCGTCATGACCCCAATGCCCGCCAAGCCACGCCTCTCGGTCGTCGTTTGCACCTATGACCGGTACGACGTGCTCCGCGACGCCATCCACTCGTTGCGGCGGCAACAGCTCGATTCTGGCTATCTGGAAATCATTGTCGTCGACAATTCGCCCAACCAGGAGAACGCCGCCCGCTTTCAAGCGGCGTTCGCGAACGAGACGGCCGTCACCTACTTGTTAGAGCCGACGCCCGGCCTATCGCACGCACGCAATGTCGGAGTGACGCATGCTCGCGCCGATCGCGTCGCATTCATCGACGACGATGCTGTCGCCGCTCCCGACTGGGCCTTTCACATGCTCCGAACCTTCGACGCGTTCGCCGGCGTCGCAGGCGTTGTTGGGGGGCGCGTCCTCCCGCGCTGGGCCAGCGCCAAACCGCCCTGGCTGAGCAACGAGCTGCTCGGCTACCTCTCGATCGTGGATTGGGGGGGGGCGACCCGGCCGCTTCGATCTCATGAATGGCTCGTGGGCTGCAACATCGCCTTCGACAAGGAGATCCTTTCATCCGTCGGAGGATTCTCGCGGGCTCTTGGGCGGATCGGTGCCGGTATGGCGCTCCTGTCAAACGAGGAGACCGAAGTCACCGAGAAGATCCTTCGCACAGGAAGGATCCCGATCTACTGCGCCGAGGCCCTGGTCCACCACGTCATCGACCCGGCGCGTCTGACGCGCGCATGGTTTCGGCGGCGCGCGGCGTGGCAAGCCGTTTCAGATTTCATCAAGGACTCGGAACGGATGGCTGCGTACTCGCCGGCTGCCGTTGAGCACCTCCGACAGGAGCTTGATTGCAGACGCGGACCGGCAGCCGGCTTCTTCGCTGCTACAGAAGACCCACAGCAATTCAAGCGAGACGCAGCCCTCACGTACGATCTGGTCGTGGCGATGCTGGTCGGCGGCGCGGAGCTCGATCGCGCGGGCCGGTTTGCGCAGCCGATCCCTTTGACCTCAAAGCTCAAGGCGCGGGTTCGAGCCGCCGCGCAAGCGAGCCCCACGCTCAGGCGAGTGCTCCACTATGGGATGCAGTGGTCCGGAAGGCACCTCTAGCCCGGATATCCATCTTGAGCCCGCACGGTGGCTCCCGAAAACGATGTCGACGAGGTGTGACGATCGTGTCTGATGCACCGACAATCCCTGGTCCCATCCTGATGGCAGGATTCGGGTCTGCGGGTCGCAGACATTTCAGAAACCTGCGATCCCTCGGGTACCGGGATTTCATTTTCTTGCGAAGCGGGCTTGGCACCCTCGACGACCGCGAGATCAGCGAGTTCATCTCGACCAGCTGCCTGGACGAGGCCCTTAGCTATCGGCCCAAGGTTGCCGTTATTGCTACGCCCACTGCCATGCATTTGGGGATTGCGCTATCGGCAGCCGAGGCGAGCTGCGACCTCTATATCGAGAAGCCGATCGGAGATGATTTGAAGGCTGTCGACCGCCTTCTTGCCGTCGTACACGAACGACAGCTCGTCGCAATGCTCGGTTGCCAGTTCCGGTTCCACCCGCTGTTCGCCGAGCTCCGATCCATGATTGGACGGGAACAGTTGGGCCACATCGTGGGGGCTAGGGCCGAGTATGGCGAGTATTTGCCCGCATGGCACCCCTGGGAAGATCATCGGAAGAGCTACAGCGCTCGCCGCGATCTAGGTGGCGGTGCGATACTGACCCTGGTGCATCCGCTGGACTACCTGTACCTGCTGTTCGGCGAGTGGCGGCGGATTCAGGCAGTGGTCGCACGGGTGCCATCGCTCGATACGCCAGCAGGGGAAGACTGGAGCGACATCAACATCGAGTTCTCGAGTGGCGTCCTCGCCCACGTTCACATTGACTACCTCCAGCGCCCGGCGGTGCATCGACTGACCGTCGTCGGCGATATCGGCCGCGCGGTCTGCGACTACGACGCAGGCGAGCTTCATTTGTGCCCGGTCGAGGGTGAGCCCATCATCCGCCGAACTGGTTTGCGGTTCGAACGCAACACCATGTTCCTCGATGCGATGCAGCACTTCCTGGATTGCGTAAGGGATCGGACCGAGCCCCGGGTGCCTCTCGCCGATGGTGCGGCGGTCTTGAGGATGGCCTTGCAAGCACGGCACGCCGCGGCGTCGGAGCCGGTCCATGCCTGAGCCACTACCCGCGCTGTTCGACCTCTCGGGACGCGTCGCTCTGGTGACGGGCGGCGCCGGGCTGCTCGGTCGACAATACCTCCGCACATTGCTGCGTGCGGGGGCTCGCGTCCTCGTTGCGGATATCGATGGTGACGCGGCGGCGCGGGAGGCCGCCGCAGGATTGGCCGATGCCGGGGGCGAGGCGATGGGGTTGAAGGTGGATGTCACCCGTCAAGGGGATGTGTCGGCAATGGTGGACGCCGCACTCACCCGTTGGGGACGGATCGACGCCCTGATCAACAACGCCGCAATCGATCCAAAAGCCGATGCGCGGGCGAATTGCCAGCTCTCCGGGACATTCGAGGACTTTCCTCTCGCTCTGTGGCAGAACGCGCTCGACGTCAACTTGACTGGCGCCGTCCTCTGCGCGCAGGCGGCCGGGCGCATCATGGTGGGCGCCGGACGCGGCGTCATTGTCAACGTATCCTCCACCTACGGCCTCGTGGCACCCGATCAGCGGCTCTATCAGCGCGACGGCGAGAGCGAGCAGCATCAGTTCAAGCCTGCGAGCTATGCCGTCACTAAAGCGGCGGTAGCGCACCTCACACGCTACTTGGCCGCTTATTGGGGTCCGTCCGGCATCCGGGTGAACACGCTGACGCCTCACGGCATCTTCAACGATCACGAAGCCGAGTTTATCCGGCGCTACAGCAGTCGCACGCCGCTTGCCCGGATGGCCCGGATCGACGAGATGAATGGACCACTGCTCTTTTTGGTGTCGGACGCTTCCTCTTACATGACCGGCGCGAATCTCGTGGTCGATGGAGGCTGGACGGCATGGTGAAAAAGACAGAAGTGCTGGCGGTCGTCCAGGCGCGCGGCAATTCGAAGGGATTGCCGCACAAGAACCTTCTGCCCCTCCATGGCCATCCGCTGGTTGCCTATAGCGTGTCCAGCGCGCTGCAAGCCACCTGCGTGACGCGCACCATCGTGTCGACCGACAGCGAGGCGATTGCAGAGGCGGCGTGTGCATACGGGGCAGAGGCTCCATTTCGTCGCCCTGCCTCGATTGCCGCCGACGAAACGCCGGACTTCCCCGTGTTCGAGCATGCGCTCGAGTGGCTCTGGGAGCACGAGCACTATCGGCCGGAGGTGGTCGTACAGTTGCGCCCCACCACCCCGCTGCGGCCAAGAGGATTGATCGACCGCGCAGTGGCGCTCCTGGAATCGGACCGGCGGGCAGACTCCGTACGAGGTGTCACGACTCCCAAACAAACACCCTACAAGATGTGGCGGGGGGAAGAGGACGGCTATATAGAGCCGCTCCTCCAGAGCGAATTCCTGGAACCGTACAATATGCCGCGCCAGAGGCTGCCGACTGTGCTCTGGCAGACCGGCCATATTGACGCGATTTGGACAGGCACAATCCTTGAGCAGCACTCGCTGACCGGTCGGCGTGTGCGCCCGATCACCGTCGATCCGGCCTGCTGCATCGACATAGATACTGCGGAGGACCTGGAAGCAGCGGACCGTGCGATAGCCTCCGGCACCCTCGATATCGACATGCCATTGAGTTCCGGCAAGCCCTGGCACAGTTGCAGGCTTCCATCGAGCATCGATCTCGTGGTGCTCGATTTCGACGGCGTACTTACCGACAATCGCGTGCTGGTGTTCTCGGATGGGCAAGAGGCAGTGACCTGCGACCGCGCGGACGGCTTGGGCATCTCTAGAGTGCGGAGACTTGGCATCCCGATCGTTGTGTTGTCGACCGAAGCAAACCCTGTTGTGGCGTCCCGCTGCCGGAAGCTCGAACTCGAATGCCTGCAAGGCGTCGACGACAAGCTGGCGGCCCTCCGACGTATAGCCAATGAGCGGGGCGCGGAGCTATCCAACACCGTCTATGTGGGAAACGACGTTAACGACCTTTCATGTCTGAAGGTCGTGGGGTGTGCTGTGGTGCCGGCCGATACGCATCCCGGCCTGCACCCCTATGCACATTTCGTGCTTGCATCCGCAGGCGGTCGCGGCGCCGTCCGCGAGCTCTGCGATCTGATACTCGTGCATCTGTCGAGGGAGCAGCAAGATGTCGCCAACACGTGAGATTGCCGGTCGCGCGATCGGCGAGGGCTTTCCGACCTACGTCATCGCGGAGATCGGGATCAACCACAACGGCAGCCTGCAGACCGCGAAACGTTTGATCGCCGTGGCCAAGGCTCTCGGGTGCGATGCCGTCAAGTTCCAGAAGCGAAACCCCGAGAAATGTGTGCCGGCCGATCAGCGAAACCGCATGCGGGAGACACCGTGGGGGTACATCACCTACATGGAGTACCGCTACAGGATCGAACTGGGCGAAGACGACTTTCGACAGATCGATCAATACTGCAGGGAGCACGGCATCACCTGGTTCGTGTCTTGCTGGGACACCGATTCCGTCGACTTCATCAGGTCCTTCCATACGCCGTGCATCAAGATCCCCTCTGCGTGTCTTACCGACCACGAACTCCTCGAGCATTGCCGGGGTACCGGGGTCCCGGTGATATTGTCGACCGGGATGTCTACGCTGGATCAGATCGACTGCGCTGTGTCCGTCCTGGGCACACGTCGCCTCTTGCTCGCCCATTGCACGAGCACCTACCCGTGCCTGAACGAGGAACTCAACCTGCGCATGATTCCAAAGCTGCGTGAACTCTATCCCTGTCCCGTCGGGTACTCCGGTCACGAGGTCGGCTTGGCCACCTCGGTCGCGGCGGTGGCGCTCGGGGCCTCTTTCGTCGAACGCCATATCACGCTTGATCGCGCCACGTGGGGAAGCGACCACTCCGCATCGGTCGAGCCGACCGGTCTGGGTCGGTTGATCAAAGACATTCGAACGATCGAGACGGCACTCGGCGACGGGATCAAGCGTGTCTACGAAAGCGAGCTGAAGGCCGCAAGCCGTCTTCGCCTGAGAGACACCCTGTCCTGCTAAGGGAGCCGCCGAGCAATTGACGCCAACCCTGCGCACCTCCAGCACTGGGCGGTGGCAGCGCGGCCACGGCGCGTGCGATTGAAGAGCCGGCAGTGCGCTAGCCTGGCACCCAGCCGGCGGTCGGCTGCCAGTCCTGTCCCTTTAGTGCCGTGGTTCATGCAATTGCTCCATCACCACAGGCAGCAGTTTCGTTGTAACCAGCAATGCTCCGTCAACCGACATGTGGTCTCTATTGAAGAAGAGACTCTTGTTGCTCTTTATTGCGTAGCACAGCCGCTCATCACACATCACGTCGGCCGGATCGACAATAGACACCTTATCCTTCACCTTATTTGCTATCAAGTAGCCGATCTTGAACTGCTCTTTCCACTCCTCACGCGTCTTGTTTACCACCTGCTCTCTCCCAAAAGCACGGCGAATGTAGTAGTTTATATGCCTCTCCAGCATCGGCGCCTGCAAAACCAATACAACCCGCTTCCCGCTCCTTACAAGATCGTCAATCAACGCATACATTGAATCGCGAAACACTTTCCGCCGCGCATGATTTTCGATGCGGTATGACAGGACCACCACCTTAATAGCGTCAGCGTCGAGAATATTCTTCACGGCAAAGTCGTGCCACCTGACACAGATGCTATAGCGTTCACCTTTGGCTACGCGCAGCCTGTACGAGACGGGACATCCGCTCATGGTATGCTGCCTTAGACCTAGTCCATACTCCTTGAGCTTCTCAGATAAAGCGAATGCCAATTCCACTCCGTGGCTATTGCCCAACACGGCGACCCTAATCCTCGTTCCTTCCGCATACTCGCACACTTTTCTCTTCTCGAACGACTCGTTTTGAGGGAAATGGCAATCAGCCCGCTTCGGGCTAGAAGAGGCCGATTTGCTCAACACGAACCTCTGCGTGCCCTTCCAATAGTTCTCATAAATGCCGGCACGATATGAGAGCCCCGCAAGTCCAACGGCTAGCATAACGACAACGAGGTACGGCGCACTGCCGCTCCCCCATGTCGGGAAGCGAATAGGTTGCTCAATAAATCTGAACGTTATCCACGCCAGAACGACAGATAGCGCCACCGCAATCGTACGCGCCTCTCCTGGCGGATCTCCACCTTCGATTGTGCGCAAGAAGGACAAAATAGGCCAATGCCACAGGTAGAGCGGATAACTTATCAAGCCGACCCAAACAGCAGGTCGACTGGACAAGATGACACGGTTGAACCACGCTTTGGGACCCGCGGAGATAATCAGCACGGTGCCCAGCACAGGAACGACTGCCCACCCACCAGGATAGTTAAGCGTCTTATCGATCCGTGCAAAGCCGTACGCCAACATCAACACGCCAATACCCGAAATGACGTGAGGCAGCCTATTTCCGGCGGCTGCCAATTCTCTTCGATACGTAACCCACGTCGGCCAACCGCCGGGTCCAGTCTTCACTGGAGGGGGGCCTCCTACGCAGTAGAGGCTCACCCACGCCAGTATACTTCCGCAAAACAGTTCCCAAGAACGTGTCAGCGGTAGATAGAATGCAGCGGCAGCGTCCTCCCCGACCGCTTTAACGTTGAGACAGAAAGAAGCGGTGGCGACGAACATCGTGACTGTGAGAAGATTAAACTTCCACTTCCACGCGATCCAGAGCAACACGGGCCACACTATGTAGAACTGCTCTTCAATCCCTAAGCTCCACAGGTGCAGGAGCGGCTTGGTTTCTGCCGAGCCGTCGAAGTACCCCGCCTCGTTCCATAAAACGAAGTTCGAAGCAAAACCCGCACCACCGGCAATATGCGTACTTAGCTGCTTGAATTCATCCGGGAGTAATGCGAGCCAGCCGAAGGCGTAGCTTGCAACCAGAACCAGGATAAGGGCGGGGAAAATGCGATTGATACGGCGAGCGTAGAACGCACGAAAGCTGAACGTGCCCTCAGCCAAGCTCTCAAAAATGATCGTGGAGATCAGATAGCCCGAGATGACGAAGAAGGCGTCAACGCCTATGAACCCACCTGTAACCCAGCCTGGGAAGGCGTGGAATGCGACCACAGAGAGTATTGCCACCGCCCTAAGCCCGTCAATGTCGGGCCGATATTTGGGGTGAGAGAGGTGGGCTTGAAAGGATGGCATTGGGCCACGCATTCCCTGTGCTCGGGTGCAGCGGACAAGCCCTTGCTTGCCTTACTGAACGTAGCAGAAGGAGTATAGGTGATTGTCATTATCGGCGGTCGCATCAAGGTATCCTCTGCGGGCAAACGCCCGCCTCGAATTTGAGCGTGAATCGCCTGGTATTGGCGTGGTTCAATAATCCTGTAACTTAAATCTTATTTCGGTCGACGTGTATTCCGCAATGACGGATGAAATACGATAACAGATGAAATCCCAGGCGGGACGCGGCGGAAATCCAAGGACAGTAATGCAGATCAGGCGCTGAAACTGGTACTGATTGCCGAGGATCGGTCTTACGCGCAGCTCCAATCAGGATGAACGCTTCTCCCTATCGAGACGCTTCATCTCGTCTGTTGCTCGGTTTATGCCCTTCATGCGCGCCGATGCCGCCCTAGCGAGGCGTCCATGGTGTGTTGCCGGACGCGGTGTGGTGGATGATGACCGCGCCTTCGGGTGCATCCCACGGGTTCCGGGCGGAATAACGGCGGTCCAGAATTGTGAGCGTTAAACCCTCTGTTGCGCCGATGGCCCTCATGAGCAATTGCTCATCATCGGCGATCGGAGTGCCAGCGGCCTGCTGCTTGCAGAGACGTTGCCAGGCGTCGACAAGTCGACGCGCCCCGTCGGTCGGCCGGAACACAACAATCCGTGACGATGGAATTGCCCGCATGCGCAGGCCCTTCTCACGCTCGGGATTGATGCCGACGCCAATGAACAGGCATATATCGCCGGCGCACTCGACAATCGGTGCGATCGGCCCCCTGATTTCGCAGTCGATGTCCATCAGCACAACGGTGCGACCAGGGAAGTCCTGCATGGCTCGTTGCACGACCAGGGGTTTATCCAGGATTGCCTTCCCCCACTCGCGTTGGCACCAACTGTAGAGCATATGCGGGATCGCATGCTTGGTGAGGGCTTCCCCGAACCGCCGTGCCAAGGGGGCATAGTCCGGGCTAAAGAAGCCGATGACGATATAACCGGCGTTCACCTCGAATGCGCCGATGTCGGTCTCGTTCATAAGCCTCATGCGGATTCCGAACCTCTGCTGGTATCGCAGCCATCACGGCGCCGCATCTTGGAGCTGGCGGGCCCTCCGTGTCTTGGAAGCCGTCCCATCCGACAGTCTTAGGGCTCGGCCCGTCAGCGGTACTCGCGCGCAAACCCGGATTGGCTAGGCGGCGCGCCTCTCTCTGGCGAACTGGAAGGGGTTCCTCGCGCGCACCTCCAGATGGATCGAGCACCGTTCCTGACCAGGCACGCCTTGCCGCCTTGCGTGGTAGCCACACGTGTTGGCAACGACAAGCGTGTTGGCGGGGCACACCGCGACCGTCGCTTCGGGAAGCGAGCCGATCTCGCTTGGGCTCAGCCGTCTTGACGGATCGTCGCCCGGCTTCATCCTCACGCTGTGCTCATACACGCGGTAGAGCCGGCCTGGCGTCAGCAGGTGGGTGCCTTTGATAAACGTCAGCGGCCCGCTCGCCAGGGTGACGTCCGTCAGGTAGAACCACGCCTTGTGGCTGGTAAAGAAGATGTCGCTATGAAGCTCCGTCTGCGGGTCACGCTGCCCGGTGTCCTGCCCCTGTGTGAGATGCTCGATCTTGGCGTATTGAACGAGATCACCGAGCCGCCGCCGCTCCGCTCCCTCCAGCAGGGCCTTCAGGCGCGTGCAATTGAGAAACCGAGCGAGAGCCGGCAACCGGCCCAGCTCCAGACTGCGCACAAGCACGCGGGCGTCGCGGTTGGGCCCGCTCATGCGAACGTACGAGGCCGGGTGGGGGCCGGCAAGACCCAGGCATTCGTTGCGCAGCGCGTCGAAGTGGTCCGAGGGCAGGAAATCGGGGCAGAGAACGATGCCGTCTCGCTCCAACTGCTCCGCCTTGTCCCTAACATCAGGCAGGACGTCGATGCGGCGGCTGCGATGAGCGAGGCGCGCTCCCAAGGTCCTGAACATTTGCAGCCCCACCAGATTGAGGGGCTTGCTGTCGATGATCTTCTTGTCGGTGAACATTTTAGTTTCCGCTCACGTTGTGGACGAGGGAATCTTTCGCGCGCCGCCGCGCGGCTATGGCTGCCGGCGCTCCATTCCAAGAGCGCTTGGCGAAGACCGATGCCGGCCACTGGCCACGAGGTCGAGCCAGCCCCGAGCGGCGGCAAGGACGTTGCTACGGAGCCGCTTGTGCCAGGTTGATGCGCCGACCGGGTGGGCAGGCGGCAGCAGAAAGTCCTCTTCCTCGGACCAAGTTGCCCAGTCTGCAAACGCGTTCAGGTCTGGCGCGACAGTCCAGCTTCGGAGTGTCCGATTGCGAATGCGCACTCCATTGTAGAAGGCCTCGGCACCGTACCTCTTGTCATACTCCAGGCTGACGGTGGACAACGCCAGCGGTCGCAAGCGGAACAAGGCAAACGCGTAGCGATTTGCCAGTTCCGTCTGCTCGGGCGACAGTCGCGGGATCTCGTGCAGCCGCGCGATCTTGCCGAGATACTCCTCACGGGTTTCCGAATCGATGGTGAATCCCCGGCTGTCGTAGCGCCCGGTTCCGCCGGTGAGCACGGGAATGCCAAGGCGGGCAGCTTCGAGGCCAGCCGTCCCTCGAACGGTCAAAGCCCAGTCGATCAGCGGAAAGAGGGCGTAGGTACTGAGCTTGGCGTCTGCGGGTATCACCTTCACGTGCGGAGGCAGCACACCGATCCGCTCGCGCAGAATCCGAACCTCGCTCGGCTCGGCCTGATAAAAATCGATCTCGCCCTTTCCGGTATGAGCGGGATGAATCTTGATCAACCACTGCAGATGCGTGTTGGCGCACGCGGCGCGCACGGTTTCGACAAGCCACTCCTCGTAATCACTGAACAGGTCGCGACCACGGCCAAAGGATGCATCCCAAGCGATATGCGCGAAAACAACCGCAAGCCCCTTCGAACTGTCGATGCCTAGCACCGCGCGGACGCCATCGGGATCGACAATAGGCCTGTCGAACTGCGTGGCCGTCTCGCCGTACCATTCTCCGCTGGAGTACGATTTGAGGAGCTCGTCGTCCACCTCCCGACGGCGCGACTCGTCCCACCTCATGCGCTTCACCAGCCGCCAGGACGAGTCCGCAAGCGAATTCAGGTCTGCATCGCGATTCCCGCTGGTGTATCGCTTCAGCATGAGGGTGTTGTTTTTGTGTGCAGGAAACCATCGGATGAACGGGATGCCCGCCGCAAGTGCCGTGTCGAATATCTCCCCCTTCGGGGTATATACTGTGTCCACCGCCATCACCAAGTCGGGCGACGTTGCCGAGACGATCGCAGCGGCGGCTTGAGCGGCCGCCATTGAACCCGCCAGATACGACACGAGAAGCTCGCGGACCGCCTTCGAGCTGAAATCGACCGTGCCAATGCACTCTCGCCGGCGCGCTGTGGCGATGGCATGCCCGCCTACACGAACACCACCGGCCTCAAGCGTCTGCAGTGCGCCGAGGGACGCACAGGATGCGACCGCCGCCGCGGCGCGATCCATGAGCGTGCTGGGGTCAGGCAGATAGTCTGACCACTCGTGAATTTGACGCGACCCGATCAGGCTATAGTAGGTTTTGAGGGTGTCCGCCTGCATCATGATGACCGGGATGGGGACCCATCCGACCACCGCCAGTGCCTTCATGAGGCACAGCTCCGTCTCCGTGCGCGGGGGCGCGCCGCTGATGAACAGGGCGCGCGGGGCGGACGCGCCCGGCTCCGCCATCGCCGCGCCGAACGCGCGCCTGTAGGTGGATTTGAAGCGCTTCGCGCGCTGCTCCAGGGCAGAGTAGCGGCGCTGCCAGGCGTCCTCGCCGGGCATGCTATTGGGTCCTCGGCTTGAGCCAATGCATACCAAGCCACCTTGCGGTCCAGCGCATCGGCGCGGTGAGATGCCACGAGGTCGACGCCCGGATAGCGTCGATCTCCGCCATCAGCTCCGCATTCTCCGCTTTCAGCACCGCGTGCCGGGCGCTCAGCTCCGCGTGCTCAGCGGTGAGCCTCGAATGCTGCGCATTGAGCTCGGTCACATGCCTTCGGCAAAACTGCCCTGCAGCGTCGATGACCGGATTGTCCGCCAACCGCGCTTCAACGGCCGTGCCCGGCTCTCCGGGCGCGCTTTCGGCCAAGCCGAAGACTCGCAGCAAGGAGCAAATGTCCTCAAGGTCGACCGAAACGCCATGCTCGCGAATCCGCGCTTCAGCCCACGGCGAGTATTGCTTTTCCACCTTTTGCCGTATCTGCTCGGCGGCGGTGGCGCAGCGCACAATCCGGCCGTCGATCTTCCCTATCCCTGATAGCCCACCGGATGAATAGACATATACGCATTTCAGACCTCCTCCGTGATCGGCATGAATATGAACCGCCGAACCGTCAGGCCTGAATGTCACGGGGCGAATGTCGATCTGCAATCCATCGCAATTCCACAACACGAGTCGGTTCGGCAGATTGGTTCTGCCGTCGTTTCTCGCGAACCCCGCCTCGCCCAGCACCGATTCCGCAGCGTCCAAGTCATCCAGCGGAACGATAAGGTCCACATCTTCATGCGCCCGCGTTTGTCTCCCGAGCAATGCGTCGACTGCCCAGCCTCCGTCGAGCCAAGCTGGCACACCGCGCTCCTCGAGCAGTCGAATAATTCGGGTGACGTCCTGTCCGGTGCACGTCATTTGGAGTCGGATCCCCGCTATGGGCTTGGACTAACGCGAATCAATGGCCGAGCCGCAGCAATATCGCGTCGCCGACGGAATATATACCGGATCCCGTTCGGTCTCGGAACCGATCTGAGTGCGATAGATGTGGGCATCTCAATGGCTGGGGTGAACTCGGACAGTCGCCCCGCGGCAAGTGCCGTCTCTGCCCGGGGCCGGTCAGCCAAGAAGGACTGTCGCGAAACGCCATGGCATTCCGATCAAGGTGATCGCAGCGCGTCGGTGAGATCTTCGCCGCGGAGGATGTGGCCTCACGGCTGCCGAGTGGGCAGCGCCAAGCTTCGCGCCCTGCGTGCTATTGGGTCCTGAGCCGAAGCCGGTCCGGGCCGAGCCATCTTGCGGCCCAGCGCATCGGCGCTGTCAGCTGCCACGAGGTCGATGCCAGCATGGCGGCATGCTGCGCGCTCAGCTCCGCATACCGCGATACCAGCCCTACGTGCTGCGCGGTAAGCTGCGAATGCTGCGCATTGAGCGACGCCACATGCTGCAAGCAAAACCGCTCGGCAGCGGCAATAACAGCGTTCCTCATCGGGGGCTCTTCGGCGGGCATTGTCCCCTGCGCAAGCTTGCCTTGGTCAACGCCAAACACTCGCAGCAACGTTCTGATGTCGTCAAGGTCGGCCGAGATCCCCTCCGAGCGAATGCGAGTTTCAGCCCATGGCGAGTAACGCCTTTCCACCTTTTGACGTATTTGCTCGGCGGCTGTGGTGCATCGCACTATCCGACCGTCGATCATCCCAACCCCTGACAAGCCCGCTGCTGAATAGACGTAAGCATACTTCCGATCCTCCTTATCGGTATCAATATGAACCCCCGAGCCATCCGGCCTGAATGTCACGGGGTGGATGTCGATCTCCAGCCCTTCGCAACTCCGCAACACGAGTCGTGTTGGCATATTGGTTTCGCGGTCGTCCCTCGCGAATCCCGCATCGGCGAGCACCAGTTCGGCAGCAGGCAGGCAATCGAGCGGCACGACAAGGTCCACATCTCGATGTCCCCTGGTTTCCCTTCTGAGCAACGCATCTATTCCCCACCCTCCATCGAGCCACACCGGCACACCTTCTTCTTCGAGAAGGCGGAAGATTCGGATTACGTCCCGCGCGGGGAATTTCATAGGAATTCGCCTCCCGTTCCCTAACCGGAGCTCTCAAATACGAGCGTCGCCACGCGACAATCCCAGGAGCTCGCCCGGGTCGCTGGCAATGACTGAGGCCAAGAGACCTCCCGCCCTGCTCTCACACACGCGCGGCGGACGCATCGGACCTCCAATCGGCCAATTGACTTTGGCGAATGAACCAGAGAGCTGATCCCGATGTGGACAGAGTGTCCTGATTCGCCCGGTTTCGGAATCGTCGGGGGGCGTTCGGTTGTGGGCACCAGTCGACAATCGACAGGTCGACTCGGAAGACCTGCGCCGCATGACATTGGGCTGTTCACCCGGGTCCGCCGGCCTACGGAGATCCGTTGTGCGGCAAAGAACGGCAAACTGCCACCAGTCGAGATACCGGACCGGTGGCAGCGTCTCGATGGAGGGCGACCATCTCGTTCCTTCGTCTGTGCGTGACTGCAGCGGACGCGATCGGCGTTCGTTTCGAGAACGGTCAGCGTGATACCGCGCCGCGCAGGGCAGCGCCCACGAGATGTTCATGGGGAGGACGGAAGTTCATGGGGGGACGGACGCCCACGGCCGGGTTAGGCTACCGCGTCATGCCCAGGGGTCCAGCCATGACCGATGCTGCGCTGCGCCAATCGTCTTTCCGGGAGCGGCCCGATTTCGGCGAATGCCTCGAGATTCTGCTCTCCCGCATCTACCACTGCATCATTCGACCTGGAGATATCGTGGTCGATGGCGGGGCGAACGGCGGGCTCCACGCCTTGCCGCTCGGTCGGCTTATCGGACCCCTCGGGCGCCTTTTTGCCTATGAGCCTCTGCCGCATGCCTTCCACGACCTCACGCAAGCGGTTGTCCGCACCGGACTCGACCAGCGATCGATCTTGCGCGACGTGGCGATTGGACGCGAGCCCAAGCGCGCGACATTTTATCGGCACAAGACCAACCTTGGCCTCAGCTCTGCGCGTCGCATGAACGACGCCGACGATTGGATCGAGCTGCAAGTCGACTTCGTGCGCCTGGATGACGAGGCTATCCCAATTGGCGTCGCGTTCATCAAGCTGGACCTGGAGGGCGGCGAGCGAGACGCTCTTGTGGGCGCGCGACAGATCATTGCGCGCGACCGCCCAGTGATCGCCTTCGAGAACGGCTTCGAGTGGCCGGCCGAGCGCTTCGGCTACACCATCGCCTCGTTCTGGGGCTTCTTCGCCGACCTGGACTATGAGGTCTATGACTTCCTCGGAAGGAAGGCGAGGTCGGTGGCGGATTTTTCCAACAAGCGCCTCGTGTGGGAGCTGATCGCCATCCCGCGCGAGAGCTCGCTCAAGGAGGCGATCCTGGCCGAGATCGCCACCTTCAATGCCCACCACGCCAAGATTCCAAAGGCGCTCGACTGGGGCGAGGTCGTTCAGCGCGTGCATGCTCCCGACGCGCTTCCCATGCAGATGGCTCGCAACAAATTGCGACGGTGGGTCCATTACCTCGGCCGTCTGCGACGGTGACGCCACCGCGGCGCGTGAAGGACGATTGCCGCATAGCAGGGCGGCGAGCAGCCGGGTGGATCGGACCGGTTCCCGGGGTTCGCAGTTTTGTATGCAAATGGCGCGCCCGACAGGATTCGAACCTGTGACCTCTGCCTTCGGAGGGCAGCGCTCTATCCAGCTGAGCTACGGGCGCCGGCGCCCCCGACGGTGGGCGGCCACGCGCCGCGGTTGATACCCTATTTGACTTGGGCCTGCAAACGCTCAACCATCCCGCCATGCAGCATCGGCCGCGGTGTGGTCAAGGCGGGTTCGAGCAGGCGGCCTCGAGGTCTAAGGCGGGACCGGGGCGGCGGATCGAGGGGATTTGCGAGCATGGCTGAGGAGAGCGACGTGCGCGCCGGCGAGCTGTCCGTTGACCTTCCCCGCTCGTTCGATGCGGGCATCTACTTCATCGGCCGCATCCGCACACCGTTCCAACGGCGAGAGGACTGCCCCAGAAACATCGCCGCCTCCGATGCCACCGGCCGGGTGGAGATCGACCCGCGCTACACCGCCGGCCTGGAGGATCTCAAGCTCTATTCGCACGCGATCCTGCTCTACTGGATGAACGAGGCGCGGCGCGACCTGATCCGGCAGGTTCCGGGGCACCTGGGCCACCCGCGCGGCATCTTCGCGCTGCGCTCGCCGGTGCGGCCGAACCCCATCGCGCTCGCCGCGGTGAAGATCCTTGGCATCGAGGGCACCACTCTAACCGTGGCCACCGTGGATTGCCTGGACGGAACGCCGCTCCTCGACATCAAGCCCTACTACCCCTCCATCGACAGCGTGCCCGGTGCCATGGTCCCGTAGCTGGCGCAGCCTTACCCTGCGCAGCCGCGTGTGGCGCAGGGAGCACAATGGGCTATGCTGAGGCGTCGTTAAGGTCGACGACACCAACCACAACGAGACGACGAGGAGCGCCCATGCTGCCGCTTGCTGGCGTGAAGGTGGTCGAACTTGGCAATAACGTCGCCGGGCCTTACGCGGGCTTCATCCTGGCGGCGCTCGGCGCCGACGTGCTGAAGGTGGAGCGGCCCGAGGGCGGGGACGACGCGCGCGGCTGGGGGCCGCCGTTCTGGCGCGGCACCTCGGCGACGTTCCAGGCGCTCAACGTCAACAAGCGCGGGCTCACCCTCGATCTCAAGAATGCGGCCCACGTCGCGCAGCTCAAGGTGCTGCTCAGCGAGGCCGACGTGCTGGTGCACAACCTGCGCCCCGGGGTGCTCGACGCCCTCGGCCTCGGCCGTGCGACGCTGGCGGCGCTCAATGAGCGCCTCGTCTACTGCGCCATCTCGGCGTTCGGCGCCACCGGGCCGATGCAGGGCCACGCCGGCTACGAGCCCATCGTGCAGGCGTTCGCGGGCCTGTTCTCCATCAACGGCTATCCGGACCGCCCCGGCGTGCGCATGGGCACCTCGGTGCTGGACCTGGGCTCGGGCACCTGGGCGGCGCTCGGCTGCATCGCCGGCCTCCTGCAGCGCGAACGCACCGGCAAGGGCTGCGCGGTCGATGCCTCGCTGTTCGAGACGGCGCTGGGGCTCCTTACGGTGCACTTCGCGCGCTACCAGGCGAGCGGCAAGCTGCCCAAGCGGCATCCCACTGGCAGCCTGGCGGTCGTGATCTTCGAGGCGTTCGACACTGCCGACGGGCAGGTGATCGTCGCGGCCGCCAACGACCGGCTGTTCGCCAAGTTCGCCGTCGAGGTGGGCCGTCCGGAGTGGGTGCAGGATGAGCGCTACAGGACCAACGCCGACCGTCACGCCAACAGGGCCACGCTGATCCCTGAGGTCGCCGACATCATCCGCCGCGAGACCAGCGCGACCTGGGTGGCGCGCCTGGAGAAGGCCGGCGTACCTTGCTCGGCCATCAACGACATGGCCGGCATGCGGGCACATCCCCAGACCGAGGCGCTCGGCATGGTGCGGTCGGTGCCGGAGATCGACCTCGCCCTCATGAGCCTGCCCCTGTCGCTGGACGGCGTGCGGCCGTCGATCCGCACGCGCGCGCCTCGGCTCGGCGAGCACAATGCCGTGCTCGGCGCGGCGCCCGAAGCCGACGAAGCGTAGTCCTCCGAACCAGCCGGAAGCATCCGCAAGAGGGACCATGCCCAAGATCTCCCCCAAGATCCCGAGGGCCGACGTGGTCGGCAGCCTGCTGCGCCCGCAATACCTGCTCGATGCGCGCAACGCATGGCGCGAGGGCCGCCTGAGCGAGGCGGAGATGAACAGGGCGGCGGACCGCGCCATCACCGAGGCCGTGGCGCTGCAGGAGGAGGCAGGCCTCGACGCCGTCACCGACGGCGAGTACCGGCGCTTCAATTTCATGGCCACCATGGGCGTGCGCGACGCGCGCGACGCCTGCCTGAAAGGCTTCGCCACCATCGAGACCGATGCCGGCTGGCTGCGGCTGTGGCGCAACCCCGACGGCTCCGACGGCGGCCTCGTCAAGACCGAGACCGGGCCGCGCTCGCTGGTGGTGGACAGGATCGCGCCGGCCCGCGATGCGGCAAGCGAGGAATTCCCGTTCCTGAAGCGCGCCGCGCGCAAGGCGCGCGCGAAGTTCACTTACCCTGCCCCCAGCATGCACCGCATCGCCTGGGAGCCGGAGCACTCGCGCGCCGCCTATCCTACGCCACGCGACTTCCTGCTCGACGTGCGCGATCACGTGCGCGCCGTGGTCGAGCAGCTGATCGTGCTCGGCTGCGACTACATCCAGCTCGATGCGCCCAACTACTCCCAGTGGCACATCGACCCGCGCATCCGCGCCGCGTTCCAATCGTGGGGGCGGGATCTCGACAAGGAGCTTGCCGAGGACGCCGAGATCGACAACTCGGTGTTCGAGGGCATCGCCGGCATCACGCGCGCCATCCACCTGTGCCGTGGCAACGCGCCGGGCGGGCGCTGGCTCGCCGACGGCGGCTACGGCCGCGTCGCTGCCGAGGTGTTCCCGCGCCTCACCAACTACGACACGCTGCTGCTGGAATACGACACGCCGCGCGCCGGCGATTTCAGCCCGCTCGCGCACGTGCACCCCGATACGGCGGTGGTGCTGGGCCTCATCACCACCAAGGACGGCAAGCTGGAAGACCCGGCCGCCGTGGAAGCGCGCATCATGGAGGCTTCGGCCTACGTACCCCTGCAGCGCCTCGCGCTGAGCCCGCAATGCGGCTTCGCGTCCGGCGAGTACGCCACCACCATGACCCACGCCGAGCAGGCGGCAAAGCTGCGCCTCGTGGGGCAGGTGGCGGCCAAGGTGTGGGGCGGCTCGTGAGGGCAAATGACAAGCACAAATGACCCTCAGGAGACATTAGCGCGCATTTTCCACCTGATGTGGATCAGGGCGAGCGACAGGGGCGCATGTAGGCGGCTTGAAGCCTATAGAGCGCTCGTTGTGTGGGCGTCGCATGCCACCACACCAACGTCATCCCGGCGCCGCTTGCGAGCGAAGCGAGCAAGCGGGACCAGGCCGGGACCCATGCACCTGGACGCATAATCTCGCGTCGGATAGTGTGCACGCTGGAAGCAGCCCTGGAGTGCACCGTCATGGCGTATCGCGAGAAGACTCCGGCCGTGTACATCCTGGCGAGCAAGCGCAACGGCACCATCTACACCGGGGTCAGCAGCGATCTCTACATCCGCATCCCGCAGCACAAGCAGGGCCTGATCGAGGGCTTCACCAAGAAATACCGCGTGCACATGCTGGTCTACTACGAGATGCATCACCTGATGACCGATGCGATCGAGCGCGAGCACCGGATCAAGGAATGGCGCCGTCAGTGGAAGATCCGGCTGATCGAGAGCATGAACCCGGAGTGGATCGACCTTTTCAACGAGGAGACCGGCGAGATCCTCGACGGCCCCGCGGATTTGGCGCGGTGCAAAGGCTGAGAGCGCGAGCTTGCTTTGAGGTGCATGGGTCCCGGCCTTTTCCCGCTCGCGCCCTATCGGGCGCTCGCGGCGCCGGGATGACGTTGGTGGAGGGTCACGCGGCGTGCCCAGGGCTCCTGGGCTCGGAAGCCCACAAGTCCCACCTCCTTGGAACTTGGGAAATGATCCACACTAAGTAGAATGCGCGTCTAGGGTCGGGCGACAAGTATCTGGGTCCAGCCTTTTCGCCAGGAGGAGATATGTAACCTTCGCCAGAGCCAGCGAGGTGCGAAGCCTGTAGGCTGCCAAGACCTGAGCTTGAGTTGGAGCGATTCGCTATGACCAGATTTCTCGCAACGCTGCTTGCGTGCGCTGCGCTGTGCACTTCGCTGCCGCTACAAGGTCGTGCTGAGCTTGACGTCGTCAGCCTGAAGAGCGCCATCGAGAGATCGTTCGAGAGCGACTATCCAAAACTCGACGCGCTCTACAAGGACATCCACGCCCACCCCGAAATCGCATTTCAGGAGGAGAAGACGGCAGCCAAGCTGGCTGCCGAAATGCGGGCCCTGGGCTTCGAGGTGACGGAGCACGTCGGCAGGACCGGGCTGGTTGCGATCTACAAGAATGGCGGCGGCCCCACCATCATGGTGCGCACCGAACTCGATGCGCTGCCGATGGAGGAAAAGACCGGCCTTCCCTATGCCAGCCACGACAAGACGATCTGGCAGGGGCGCGAAACCTTCGTGGCCCACAGTTGCGGCCACGACATTCACATGGCGAGCTGGGTGGGAACAGCCAAGACGCTGGTTGACCTGAAAGACCAGTGGCACGGCACGCTGATGTTCATTGCCCAGCCGGCCGAAGAAATCGTGTCGGGCGCCAAGGCCATGCTGGCGGACGGCCTGTTCACACGATTTCCGAAGCCAAATTTCGGCTTTGCTCTGCACGATGGCCCCTTCGCTCATGGCACCGTGCTCTATCGCGTCGGGATCGGCTCCTCGAACGCCGACGGCCTCTACATCAAATTCCGCGGCCGCGGTGGTCACGGTGCGGTGCCGCAGGCGACCATCGACCCTGTGATGATCTCCGCGCGCTTTGTCGTCGATGTTCAGAGCGTGGTCAGCCGCGAAAAGGACCCCACCGAATTTGGCGTTGTCAGCATCGGCGCGATCCACGGCGGCACCGCGGCAAACATCATTCCCGACGAAGTGGTGCTCCTCGGCACCATTCGCACCTTCAAGGCTGAGGTGCGCGCCAAGATGCTTGCAGGCATCGAGCGGACGGCAAGGGCGGTCGCCACCATGTCGAATGCGCCGGAACCCGAGATCAAGATCACTGAAGGAGCCAAAGCCGTGGTCAATGATCCCGGCGTGGTCGCCACGGCGGAAAAAGTGCTGAAAGCGGCGTTCGGCGACAAGTTCAGGCCTTCGCCGCCGAGCACACCCAGCGAAGATTATTCGGAGTTCATCAACGCCGGCGTGCCCTCGATGTTCTTCAATATCGGCGTCTATGAGCCGGAGCGCGTCGCCGCGGCCCGCGAGGGCGGCCCGCAACTGCCGGCCAACCACTCGCCCTTGTTCGCGCCCGTGCCGAAGGCGACCATCAGGACCGGTGTTGAGGCCATGACGCTCGCCGTGATGAGCGTGTTTGACGAGCACGCGCGGCGAAAATAACCGTCCGCGATGCATGAGTCCGGAAGTGGCACATTGCTGGCATCTTTGCGAGCGTCGGCCGGCGATGGCAGTGAGCCGGGCGCTGGGGCCGAACCGGGTGCCATGGGGTCAGAGCCGCAGGGTCCGACCCCGGTCAATCGGCGCATGGGGATAGTCAATCCGCGTTCATCGTATATGCAGACGCAGGATGACAGGCGGACCCCGATGTGCTCTCCTGCCCGCGCCTCGGAGATGGGGATGCGGTGGCCGGCACCGCGCCTCAGGTAGGAGCCGGGGTGCCGCAGTCCGGTGCGTCGGCTGGCATGGTGGATAGACCGTCCAAGCGCCAGCGCGCCCGGTCCAAACGGGGTCAGACCCCTCGCCTCCAGCCTCGTGCCATGGACCGGAGGTGGAAGCGAGGGGTCTGACCCCGTGCGGAAGCGGGCGCTCCCCCGGCGCAAGGTCGGGGCAGGGAGCCCGGGTGCGGCGAAGTCGAGCCTCCGAGACCCCGCGCGGCATGGTGGAAAGGTCTATCCAAGCGCCGGGCGG
>DATBKR010000332.1:0-2242 GCA_036555805.1 Hyphomicrobiaceae bacterium
TGGCGTCGGCATCATCCCGTGGTCGCCGCTGCAGGGCGGCCTGCTCGGCGGAGTGCTCAAGAAGGAGCGCGAAGGGCGCCGCCGCCTGTGGGGCCGGGCGCAGGAGACACTCGAGCGCAGCCGCCAGCAGATCGAGGCGTATGAGGACCTGTGCGATGAGATCGGCGAGGAGCCGGGCCGCGTCGCGCTCGCCTGGCTGCTGCACCAGGACGGCGTGACCGGGCCGATCATCGGACCGCGTACCGCCGGGCATCTCGAGGATGCACAGCGCGCTGTATCGCTGAAGCTCGATGACAAGCTGCTGGGACGCCTCGACAGCATCTTCCCCGGCTACCAGCCAGCTCCGGAGAACTACGCCTGGTAGCAGGCACGCGCAGCCAAACGGCCGCGTGGCAAGGCCAGCGAGCTGGCCACGCCAGCACCGGCACGAGCGTCGGCCCGGGCGGACCTTGGCCGGGCACCGGCCGGAAGGTTGCCAACTGATTCTTGATTGGTTCCAGAAGTTGAGCCACACTGGGAAGGGTGCCGACGACTTCGGACTTTGAGCGCATGTTGCGCGGGGCTTCGCTGCGTGTGACCGGTCCTCGGGTGGCGGCGCTGAGGGCGGTGCACGATCATCCGCACGCCGACACGGACTCGATCATCGGCGCCGTGCGTGGGGATCTCGGTGTGGTGTCCCACCAGGCCGTCTATGACGTGCTGCGGGCGCTGACGGACGCGGGCCTGGTGCGGCGGATCCAGCCGGCGGGCTCGGTGGCGCGTTATGAGGTGCGGGTCGGGGACAACCACCACCACATCGTGTGCCGGTCGTGCGGTGCCATCAGTGACGTCGACTGCGCGGTTGGCCACACCCCGTGCCTGACGGCCGCCGACGACTCGGGCTACGAGATCGACGAAGCGGAGGTCATCTACTGGGGCCAGTGTCCGCGGTGTGCCGCGGCAGCGTTTGCCGCATCTGGCGGGTGATGGCCGCTGCGCAGCGCTCGGCACCGGCAGGGCGGCACAGCCTTGGAGCCGACGCAGCCGAGATCAATAGCAATCGGCCATCAGAACGAGACAGCGATACAGGAGGAGAACCGACGTGTCTGACCATGGCAGTGAAAGCGAGAACCCAGTAATCGCCTCCCCGACTCCCACGGCGCACCGGCCTATGACCAACCGGGACTGGTGGCCGAACCAGCCGAACCTGCAGCCCCTGCGCCAGCCCTCGTCCCGGTCCGACCCGATGGGCGCGGGCTTCAGCTACGCGGAAGAGTTCAAGACCCTCGACGTCGAGGCGCTGAAGCGGGACATCTTCGAGGTGATGACGACGTCGCAGGACTGGTGGCCGGCCGACTATGGCCATTACGGGCCGCTCTTCATCCGGATGGCCTGGCACAGCGCCGGCACGTACCGCATCAGCGACGGCCGCGGCGGCGCCGGAGGCGGCCAGCAGCGCTTCGCGCCGATCAACAGCTGGCCGGACAACGCGAGCTTGGACAAGGCGCGCCGCCTGCTGTGGCCGGTCAAGCAGAAGTACGGCCAGAGCATCTCCTGGGCCGACCTGATGGTCCTGGCCGGCAACGTCGCGCTGGAGTCGATGGGCTTCGAGACCTTCGGCTTCGCCGGCGGCCGTGAGGACGTGTGGGAGCCCGACGAGGACGTCTACTGGGGCCCCGAGACGACGTGGCTGGGCGACGAGCGCTACAGCGGCGAGCGCGATCTCGAGGTCCCGTTCGGCGCCGTCCAGATGGGCCTGATCTACGTCAACCCCGAGGGCCCGAACGCGGACCCGGATCCGCTCAAGGCGGCCGTCGACATCCGCGAGACGTTCCGCCGCATGGCGATGAACGACGAGGAGACCGTGGCGCTGATCGCCGGCGGCCATACCTTCGGCAAGTGCCACGGCGCGGCGCCCGAATCGCACAAGGGCAAGGAACCCGAAGGCGCGCCGCTGGAAGCGCAAGGCCTGGGCTGGATGAGCGGCTACGGCTCGGGGCACGGCAAGGACACGATCTCGAGCGGCCTCGAAGTGACCTGGACCAGGTCGCCGGCGCTGTGGAGCAACAACTTCTTCGAGAACCTGTTCAAGTTCGAATGGGAGCAGGTCAAGTCGCCCGCCGGCGCGAAGCAGTGGGTGGCCAAGAACGCGCCGGCGATCATTCCCGACGCGCATGTGCCGGGCAAGCTCAACAAGCCGACCATGCTCACCACCGACCTCACGCTGCGCTTCGACCCGGAGTTCGGCAAGATCTCGCGCCGC
>DATBKR010000333.1:0-31896 GCA_036555805.1 Hyphomicrobiaceae bacterium
CTCATCCTTCATTCTGCCGGCCGACCACAAGCCGAACATGCTCGTCCGCGCGTTGAACAAGCAGACGATCCTGCAATACCTGGACCTCATTCGCGGGCGCGTGGTCGTCTTCATCGACGCCTGCTATGCGGCTGACGGACTGGAACTCGCGAAGATGCCTGGCGCCCAGCGTCTGATCGCGCCCGGCCTCGTCAACGAGTTCGCCGAGCGGGGAATCATTTCCTTCGCATCGTCCTCGGGAAAGGAACGATCTTACGCGGAAGGCGACTACAGCTATTTCACCAAGGCCCTGATCGAGGGCCTGAAGGGGCAGGGCCGCAGGTTCCAGACCGACACGCAGGTCCTCACGACCGGCCTGGGCGACTGGCTGGCGCACCGTGTGAACGGCCTGTCGGATGGCAAGCGGAACCCCGTCATGCTGGCGTCGCCCCTGACGAAGCCGGTACCGTTGGCCATTCTGAAGTGACGGGGTCACATGCGATGACGGTTGTCTTGAACGATATGGGGCGCAGCCGGCGGCCCGCTCCTGCCGCCGGCCGCAGTTCCGGGCCCTGCCGATTGCGGCCGGCGACGGGTCTCGCAGCCGTCCTGGCGCTTCTTCCGCTCGTTGCCGCCAAGGCCGCGGCGCAGACGGACGGGCCCCCGGGCGCGCTTCCGCCGGCACGCTCGTACCCCTACAGCGTCGCCGAGAGCGCCATGAAGGAGGCGCCGGACGCGGCCGGTACGCAGAAGGTCGCCAAGCCTGTTGGCGGCACACCGGCGGTCGCGGGCCAGTTCAAGTGGCAGGTCGCGATCATCTATTCGGCGTCGAACCCCGACGATCCGTTCAGAGGTTATTTCTGCGGGGGTACTCTCGTGGGCTGGCGATGGATTTTGACCGCGGCACACTGCACTTACAAGGACAACCCTGTCGGAAAAAAACTCCCGCCGGTCGAGGTCTCCGCCAAGGAAATCAGCGTCTACGTCGGCTCGCGCAACTTCGAGCGCGGGGAGCGCATCCCCATCGAGGAAATCGTTCGGCACAAGGGCTACAACGATGAGATGGCGGACAACGACCTGGCGCTCCTCAAGCTTCAGAGTGAGCCCGCGAAGAAGGCGGACCTGGAGCTGCTGTCCCTGCTGGACACCCGCGACGACGTGCTCCCCGGAGAGGCGGCGACCGTGATCGGCTGGGGCTCCACGGCAAAGGGCGTCGTGCCGGCCGAATTCCGCGTTCCCATTCGGCAGCTGCAATTCGTCGATCATATCCGCGTCCGCCAGTCCGATGCCTGCAACCGGAACCATCTGGAGAGCCAGCGAGCCGAGAGTGCCAGGGCTTGGCGCGCACAAGGCTATGGCGATGCCGCGATCAGAAAGGGGCTGACGGAGTATTTTCCGTACAGCAAGCGGCTGATCACCGACAACATGTTCTGCGCCGGCACCAACGACGGATCGCAGGATGCGTGCTTCGGCGACAGCGGCGGCCCGCTCGTCGTCTACCGCCGGCACAAGCTTGTGCAGGCCGGCGTGGTGTCGTGGGGTCCCAACGCCGGCTGCGCCCTGACCAACCTCTATGGCGTCTACGTACGGCTCTCCCGCTATGGCGATTGGATCGCCGAGCGCATGCGATAGTCGCTGGCGGCTGTCGAGACCCCTCCGGGCCCGACGCTCCTGTATAGCTCCAGGTCGTTGAGGATCGTCCACGACATCGGCGTCGCGGCCAGGGACCCTGGCCGCGGCCGAGAGGCGAAGGACGAACCCCCGATGCAGTTCGCCCTCAAGACGCCCACGCTGCGCTCGGTGGTTCTGCACGCGGGGGGATTCCCGCCATTCGCCATTGGCCATTCGCTATTCGCGGTTACCTCTTCTTCGCGGCTGCTTTCTTCTTGGGCGCGGGCTTCTTCGGCAGCGGCGCGTTCAGGAACCACCGGTGCCCGAACGGGTCGGTCAGCATGGCGAAGCGCGCATCCCAGAACATGTCCTGGGGCTCCTGCACGCTCTTGGCGCCCGCGCTCAGGGCGCGCTGGAAGGTGGCGTCGACCTCGGCCGGCTTGGCGTACTGGATCGTGATGGCCACCGGCGACCCGCCGCCGTTGGTGGGTGCGCCGGGTCCACCGTATTCCGGAAACTCGTCGCACAGCAGGACGGTGCCGCCGTTGATGGTAACATCGGCGTGCATGAGGCGCTTGCCGTCCTGGGCCGGCATGCGGCTCTTCTCCTTGGCGCCGAACGCCTTCTGGTAGAACGCGATGGCGTCGGCGGCGCCCTTCACGGTGAGATACGGACTGATCGGCGCCGTCTTCGTTCTGGCGGCGGTTCTGGTCGGCATTGGCATTCTCCTCGCCTTGGCATTGCGGGCACTGGAGTCCCTGGCCCAACATCGTGGTGGCGCCACGGTTCCCTTCCGAGGGCTCTATTCAGTCCTGGGGGCATGGCGTCGTTCGCAGGCGGCACGCCGCAAGGCGTGCCGTAGGCTTGGCTGCGCCTACCCGTCCGGTCCCGCACGCCGCCGGACGGTGCCTGCCTGGATAATCCGTATAAATGAGTCGCCGGGGTGGCACGATCTTGCGACGGACACAACTTGCCGGCAGCTGCGCCTTGGCCGTCGGCTCCGCCGGCCAGCGACCGAGCCGCGGTTCGCGCGAGGCAAGTCACGGCTCCCCGCGCAAGCGCTGGCGCTGCCATGCCCTGTATCGCTCTTCCTACATTTGGTGGTGGCCCCCTGCGGCCGGCTGCGGCAAGCAAGCAGGCCCCAGGAGGCGGCAATCCGACCGAAGGAGCGCAGTGCCGTCTGCGTCGCGCGCCTATGCGGATGCTTGATCGGGCATAGTCCCGTCCGCCAGCGGATACGCCGCCTCCACGGCGTAGGGCGGGCCGCCGGAACCTGGGCGGGCGGACAGCAGCACGAAGCGCGTGACCAGGAACGGCTCCAGGCGCAAATTCCCGGTCTCGGCCAGGAAGCGGGCCACCTCGGCCTGGCGCGCACGGCGCATGCGCGCCAGCGTCACGTGCGGCCGGAACTCGCGCGGCGCGGGTTCCAGCCCGGCGGCGCGCGCTGCGCGCTCGTTGGCGCGGTAGAGGGCGTCGATTTCCGGTCCGCCCGTCACGCCGGCCCACAAGACGTGCGGGTCGCGCCCGCCGTAGGCGCCACCACCGGCGATGGTCACCGGAAAGGGCGGCACCCCCGCGTCCGCCAGCAGGTCGGCGAAGTCGTCCGCGGTACGTCCGTCGATGTCGCCGGCAAAGCGCAGCGTGATATGCATGTCCTCCGGCGGCACCCACTTGGCGCCGCCGATGGGCGCGCGCAGCAGCGACAGCCGCAGGCGCATCGCTTCCGGGATCTCGATGGCGGTGAAGAGGCGCGGCATGGTACCTAGCCTCTCGAGCCGGCGGTCTGGCGCGTCCGCACGCGCGCGATCAGCTCCTCGACCATCGGCAGGATGCGCCGGACGATCTCGGCGACGCCCTTGGGGTTGGGATGCACGCCGTCGCTGAGATTGAGTTGTGCGTGCAGCGCTACGCCGTCGAGAAAGAACGGGTAGAGCGGCACGCCGTGCTTGTTCGCCAGCGCCGGATAGATGGCGTCGAAGGCGCGCGCGTAGTCGGCACCCATGTTGCCCGGCGCCAGCATCCCCGCCAGCAGCACCTCGGCCCCGCCGGCCCTGACGGCGGTCACGATGCTGTCGAGGTTGGCCTTGGCCTTGGCCGGGTCGAGCCCGAGCAGCGCATCGTTGGCACCCAGTTCCACGATCACCGCGTCGGTCTTGTCCGGCACCGCCCAGCGCAGGCGCTCCAGCCCGGCTGCCGTCGTGTCGCCGGAAACTCCGGCATTGATCACCTCCACCTGATGGCCGCGCGCCTTCAGGGCGCGCTCCAGCTGCGCCGGGAAGGCATCCGAGGCCTTGAGCTGGAAGCCGGCGACCAGACTGTCGCCCAGCACGACGATGCGCAGAGGCCCCTTGCCGGGGGGCTGGGCCGCCGTCACAGTCGCGCCGGCCGCCGCCAGCAAGAGCGCCATAACCATCCACAGGCAATTGCAGAGGAGAAGTCGAGATACCATGTTTGCGGGCGCTGGGTTGGATGGCAGTGTCCGCATCGGGCTCTCCAAACGGGGTCAGACCCCTCGCTTCGACCGTCGGAACTCAAGTATGAACGTCGGTGCGAGGGGTCTGACCCCGACGGTCCGAGGGGCTGACCCCCGACGAGGCTGTTTTTGAACTGTGACGTGGAAACTTGCAACACTCGGGGCAAGCCCGAGCCGCATGGGGGACCAGTGGCCAAGCCAGTTATCGCACTCGACGATGTGTCGCTCACGCTCGCCACCCGCGCTGGCCCGGTCGAAATCCTGAAGCACGTCAGCCTGACCGTCGACCCGGCGGAATCCGTCGCCATCGTCGGGCCCAGCGGCTCAGGCAAGACCTCTCTGCTGATGGTCATGGCCGGGCTGGAGCCTGCCACCAGCGGCTCCGTGCGCGTCGCCAGCCACGAGCTGGCGGGGCTCGGCGAGGACGCACTGGCGCTGATCCGCGGGACCAACATCGGCATCGTGTTCCAGTCGTTCCATCTTGTGCCTACCATGACGGCCCTGGAGAACGTTGCCCTTCCCCTGGAGTTCGCCGGCAAGGGCGACGCCTTCGAGGTCGCGCGCACCCTCCTGGACGAGGTGGGGCTGTCGCACCGCATCGATCACTTCCCGGCGCAGCTCTCGGGCGGCGAGCAGCAGCGGGTAGCAGTGGCGCGGGCGCTGGCGCCCCGCCCGCAGATCGTGCTGGCGGACGAGCCCACCGGCAACCTGGACGGGCCCACGGGCGACCACATCATCGAGCTGCTGTTCGACTTGCAAGGGCGTCGCCAGGCGACCCTGGTCCTGGTCACGCACGAGATGGGCCTGGCCGACCGGTGCGGGCGCGTGGTGCGTATGGCAGACGGAAAGGTCGCGCCGGAGCTGGCCGCGGCATGACGGCGGCAGCATCCCTCGCCCACACGGCCCCGGCCAAGGGCAGCACGCTGCCACTTGTCCTCGCGCTCTCCCTGCGCGAGCTGCGCAACGGCGTCGGGGGCTTCTACGTCTTCATCGCCTGCGTGGCGCTCGGCGTGGCGGCAATCACCGCCGTCGGCGCGCTTGCCGACGCCATGCGGGCGAGCTTCGAGGCCCAGGGCGAGGTGCTGCTGGGCGGCGACGTGACGCTGGCGCGCCCGCACAAGCCGGCAGAGGGCGCCGAGCGGGCCTGGCTCGCCAAGCGGGGTGCGGTGAGCGAGGTGGCGACCCTCAGGGCCATGGGGCGCAGACCGGACGGATCGGACCAGGCACTGATCGAGCTGCGGGGCGTGGATGCCGCCTACCCCCTGGTCGGCACCCTCGCGCTGGCCGGCGGCATGTCCATGGCCGAGGCCGTGCGGCAGGAGCCCGGCGCAGCGGTCGATCCGATCCTGCTGGAGCGCCTGTCGCTCAAGGTCGGCGACCGCCTGTCCATCGGCAGGATCGAGGTGCCGATCCGCGCCACCATCGACGCCGAGCCCGACAAGATCACCGGGCGGTTCACCGTCGGCCCGCGCGTGCTGGTGTCGCTGGACACGCTGCGCCGCTCCGGCCTGATCGAGCCGGGCAGCCTGGTGACCTGGCGCTATGCCCTCAAGCTGGCCGACAACGCCGGTGCGTCGGAGGCCGGCCTGGTTGCGTTCCGGGCGGCGGCGAAGCAGGCGCTGCCCGAGGGCGGCTTCTCCTACCGCGACCGCCGCGATCCCGCGCCGCAGGTGTCGCGCACGCTCGACCGGCTGCGCCAGTTCCTGACGCTGGTCGGCCTCACCGCCCTGCTGGTGGGCGGAGTGGGCATCGCCAACGCGGTCACCACCTACGTCGATCGCCGCCGCACGGTCATCGCCACTTTCAAGAGCCTCGGCGCCACGACCCGCACGATCTTCGGCGTGCACCTGCTGCAGGTTCTGATCTTCTCGGCCATCGGGGTCGGCGTCGGCATGGGGTTCGGGCTGATGGTGCCGCTCGCGCTGGCGAGCCTGCTCGGCAACGCGCTGCCCATCAAGGTCGAGCTGGCCGTGACTTGGCGCAGCCTGGCGACGGCCGCCGCCTACGGCTTCCTGGTGGTGCTGATCTTCACGCTGTGGCCGCTCGGGCGCGCCGGGCAGGTGCGCGCCGGCGTGCTGTTCCGCGACGAGGTGGCGCCGGAGCGCCGCCTGCCGGGACCTGGCGTCGCGGCGACAATGCTGGTGGCCGCGCTGGCGCTCGCCGGCCTCGCCATCCTGACCTCCGAGGCGCCGCGCCTCGCGCTCTACTACTGCCTCGCCGTGGTCGCTGTGTTCGCCGCCTTCTGGGGCCTCGGCTCGGGCGTGACGTGGCTGGCACGGCGCACGCCGCGCCCGCGCTGGCCGGAGCTCGCCCTGGCCGTGCGCAACCTGGGGGCGCCGGGCGGGCTGACCCGTGCCGTGGTGCTGTCGCTTGGAGCCGGGCTGTCGCTGCTGGTCAGCGTTGCCCTGGTCGATCACTCCATCGTCGACGACCTGACTGGCCGCATGCCCGAGAAGAGCCCCAACTATTTCATCCTCGATCTCAAGCGCTCGGAAAGCGAGGCGTTCCAGGCGTTCGTGTACGACCGCTTCCCGGCGGCCAGGGTGGCGCAGGCGCCGATGCTGCGCGGACGCATGGTGAAGCTCCGCGACACTCCGGTGGAACAGGCGAAGGCGCCACCCGAGGCGGCCTGGGTGCTCACGGGCGATCGCGGCCTCACCTACTCGGCGACGCTGCCGGAGGGCACCCACGTTGTGGAGGGCACCTGGTGGCCGGTCGATTATGCCGGCGAGCCGCTGGTATCGTTCGACACCGAGATCGCCAGGGGGCTCGGCCTCAAGGTGGGCGATACGGTGACGGTCAACGTGCTGGGCCGCAACGTGACCGCGCGCATCGCCAACCTGCGCGAGGTGAAGTGGGAGAGCCTGTCGCTCAACTTCGTCATGGTGTTCTCGCCCAACACGCTGGCCGGCGCGCCGCACAACCTGCTCACCACCATCACACTGCCGAAGGACGTAGCGCTGGCGGACGAGGCAAAGCTGGCGCGCGATCTCGGCAAGGCCTTCCCCGGCACCACCGCCATCCGCGTCAAGGACGCCATCGACGCCTTCAACGCCATCTTCCAGCGCATCATGATCGCCGTGCGCGCGGCGGGCAGCGTGACCCTGCTCGCCGGCGCGCTGGTGCTGGCGGGAGCCCTGGCCACGGCCCAGCGCCGGCGCATCAAGCAGGCGGTGATCCTGAAGACCATCGGCGCCACGCGGCGGCGCATCCTGGCCTCGCACCTCGTCGAGTACGCCATCCTGGCGTTTGCCACCTCGGCCATCGCGCTCGTGGCCGGCACCATCGCCGCGTGGATCACAACCTCGGGCGTGATGGAGTTCGCGTTCAGCTTCTCCTGGCGCACCGCCGCCCAGGCCATCCTCCTGGCCCTCGCGCTCGTCGCCGTCTTTGGCGGCTACGGCACGTGGCGCGTCCTGCGCGAGCCGGCCGTGCCCTACCTGCGCTCGGAGTAACTGGGTCTCGGCATTTTCGGCCGCGACCGTGTAGGCTGGGTCGACCGCAGCGAGACCCAACAACGGCCGTTGTTGGGTCTCCGCCGGCTTTCGCCGGCTGCGACCCAACCTACATGGGAGGCAATCGTCATGGGTCCCCTCGCCGGATACCGCATCGTGGAGATGGCCGGGATCGGGCCGGCGCCGTTTGCGGCGATGCTGCTGGCCGACATGGGGGGGCAGGTGATCCGCGTGGACCGGCGCGGGGAGGCGGACCTGGGACTGCCGGGCCGGCGCGAGGTGAAGTTCGACGTGCTGCACCGGGGGCGGCGCTCCATCGCCGTGGACGTGAAGGCGGAGGCGGGGCGCGAGGTGGTGAAGCGCCTCGCCGCCAGGGCCGACGCCCTCATCGAGGGCTTCCGACCCGGCGTGATGGAGCGGCTGGGACTCGGCCCCGAGCCGCTGCTCGCGCTCAACCCGAAGCTGGTGTTCGGCCGCATGACGGGCTTCGGCCAGGACGGGCCGCTCGCGCAGGCCGCCGGGCACGACATAAACTACATCGCGCTCGCCGGTGCGCTGCACGCCATCGGCCGCAAGGGCGAGGCGCCGGTGCCGCCTTTGAACCTGGTGGGCGACTTCGGCGGCGGCGGCATGCTCCTGGCGTTCGGGGTGGTGTGCGCGCTGCTGGAGGCGCAGCGCTCCGGCAACGGCCAGGTGGTGGACGCCGCCATGGTCGACGGCTCGGCCACGCTCATGGCCCTCATGTTCGGCCTCCACGCCCAGGGCGCGTGGAAGGACGAGCGGGGCGTTAACGTGCTCGACACCGGCGCACCCTGGTACGACACCTATCGGACGAAGGACGGCAAATGGCTCGCCGTCGGCGCTATCGAAAAGCGCTTCTACGAGGCCTTCGTCGAGGGCCTCGGCCTCGATCCCGCCGGCCTCCCCGGGCAGCACGACCGCGTCGGCTGGCCGCAGCTCAGGCAACGTTTCGCCGAGACCATCGCCGCCAGGACCCGCGACGAATGGGAGCGCATCTTCGCCGGCAGCGATGCCTGCGTCGCGCCCGTGCTGGCGCTGGGCGAGGTGGCGCAGCACCCCCACAACGCCGCGCGCGGCACCTTCGTGGTACGCGACGGCGTGCTACAACCGGCCCCGGCGCCGCGTTTCTCGCGCTCCCTGCCCGAGATGGGCACAGCGCCCCGCCAGCCCGGCGCCGACACCGACGCCGTGCTCGCCGACTTCGGCTTCGCTGAGGCCGAAATCGCCGGCCTGAAGGCGGCGGGTGTGGTCGGTACCCACGGACCGTGAGCCGGTGCATCGGGCCCGGCGTTTATACTGTGTTCATGTTGACTGGCGTGAGATCCCCGGACTTCGAAGAAGACGGCGATGCGCGATCAGCCGCCGCGGGAGGGGAGTGGTCGTCCGTGGTCCAGGAGATCTGCGCCGGGCGTGCGGCCCAGCGACGTAGCCTGCTTGCGCCCGTCGATTGGACCGCCGAACGACTGTATGCACCGGCTTTCGCCGCCTTCGCGGTGGCGTGGCTGATCCTGTGCTCGCCCTGGCTCGGAGGCGAGTTGACGATCCCCTACGACGCCAAGGCGCACTTCCAGGCCCAGCTGCAGTTTCTCGCCAACGCGCTGCACTCGGGCCAGTCGCCGTTCTGGGCGCCCAACGTCTTCGAAGGCTCTCCCCAGGTCGCCGATCCCCAGTCGCTGATTTTCTCCCCGGCGTTCCTGATCGCATATTTCAATGCCGCTCCGAGCTTTGCGGTGGTCGACCTCTATGTGCTCGCGATGCTGGGGTGCGCCGGCGTTGCGGTGATCGCGTTCTTCTACGACCGCGGATGGCACCCGACCGGCGCCGTCGTCGCCGCGCTGGCCTTCGCTTTCGGCGCATCGGCGGCATGGCGCATCCAGCACATCGGCCAGATCCAGAGCTACGCGCTGTTTCCGGTCGCGCTCTGGCTGCTCGACCGCGCCATGACGCGCACCTCGGTCGTGTGGGGGACGGCCGCCGGACTCAGCATCGGGCTGATGATCGTCGAGCCGAACCAGGTTGCTCTGCTGGCCGCCTATGTGCTCGCGGGCTTCGTGGCGGCGCGAATGCTGGAGCGCGGCACGCCGCGGCCGGCGCTGCGGCGGCTGGCGGCTCCGGTCGGCGCGGCGGCGGCCGTGGCCGTCCTCCTGGCCTCAGTGCCGATCCTGCTCACCTATCTCTTCGTCGAGGACTCCGTGCGGCCGGTGATTCCATTCGCGCAGGCTGCGCGCGGCTCGCTGCATCCGGCGTCGCTGCTGACCGCGGTGGTCGGCGACCTCTACGGCGCCCTCGATCCGAAGGTGGAGTACTGGGGTCCCTACAGCGTGGCCTGGGACCCGTCCAACAGTACGCTGACGCAGAACATGGGGCAGCTCTACGTCGGCATCCTGCCGGTCATGCTTCTCCTGACGGTCGGTCTGATCCGGGGCGTCGCCCTCGCGCGCGAGATCCGCTTCTTCACCTGCGCATTGCTGACGATGGTCATCTACGGCCTGGGAATCTTCACGCCGGCTTTCAGCGCGATCTATGCCTATGTCCCCGGTGTCGACCTGTTCCGCCGGCCGGCCGACGCCACCTTCCTGATCGGGGGACTGATGGCCTTCCTCGGCGGCTATCTGGTGCACCGTGTCGTCGAAGGCACGGCGCCCCCGGCATCGCCCGCCCGGTGCATTGCGGAGGGTGTCGCGCTCGCAGTCCCGTTCGCCGCAGGCGTAGCCGTGGCCCTGCGGCTCGGCCACGTCACGGATGCGGTGAAGCCCGTTGTCGTTGCCGCGGCCTGCCTCCTGGCGGCCGGGGCGGCGTTGTACGCCATCGACAAAGCGGGCCCCCGGCATGGGCTCGGCTGCCTCATGGGCATTGCCGCGCTCACCACCCTCGATCTCAGGGTGAACAACGGGCCCAACGAATCGACAGCGCTGCCTGTGGCGGGCTTCGAGTTCCTGAAGCCGAATTGCACGAACGAGACCATCAGCTTCCTCAAGGCGCGGCTGAAGCAGCCGCTCCCGTCCTCGCGGCGCGATCGCGTCGAGCTGGTCGGTCTCGGATTCTCCTGGCCGAACGCCGGGCTGGTGCACGGGTTCGACCACGATCTCGGATACAATCCGCTGCGGCTGGGGCCGATCGCAGAAGCTACCGGGGCGGGGGAGACGATCGCCGGCTGGGACCAGCGCCGTTTCACGCCGCTGTTCCCGTCCTACCGCTCCCTGCTCGCCGACCTGCTCGGCCTGCGCTACATCGCCACGCCGATCCCCGTCGAACGCATCGACAAGCGCCTCCGGCCCGGCGACCTCGTACAGATCGCGCGCACGAAGGAAGCCTACATCTACGAAAACCCGCGCGCGTTCCCGCGCGTGATGCTCGTGCGCCACTGGATGCGGGCCGATTTCAACGAGCTCATGGCAACGGGCGCGTGGCCCAAGTTCGATCCTGCCCGCACACTGCTCCTGGAGCAGGCACCCCCATCGTCCGCCGATGCGCCCGACACTCCCGGCGAGGCGCCGGGTGTGGCAACCATCGTGCATTTCGAGAATACCATCGTCGAGGTCGAAGCGACCGCACCCGCGGGCGGATTCGTACTCGTGAACAGCGCCTGGCACCCTTGGTGGCGCGCAAGCGTCGACGGCAAGCCCGCGAGCGTCCTCAAGGCGAACGTGCTCTTCAGGGCGGTGCAGGTTCCCGCCGGCAGGCATCGCGTGCGCTTCGAGTTCGAGCCCATCGCGGGTGCCATGGCGGAGATCGCGCGCTCGGTGCGGAAACCCGACCTCATCGGCCGCAAGGCGCAGAGCCGCCGCGAGCGCCCGCCCGCAAGGGTCCCGATCCTTTGATGCCGGGTGCCGGTGGACCGACGACGCGAACCGCCCCGTGGTCGCCGCAGTGCGCTCGCCGGCGCACAGTCGCCCAATTTCGCAGCAGATCGCCGACAGCGCGTCGCCAGATTCTCTGCCCACACCAGACTCAGGCGTGGCGCCGCGCGCGCGCACATGGTTTAGTGGTCTATCGCTTGCTGCATGGGGAGCGGACAGCTTGACGCAGTGAGGCACCGCCGCGCGCCGACGGAGGACCACAGATGCCGCACCACACGCCTTTGATCTCGACGATCGTGGTGGCGCTGGTGCTTGCGTTCATCCTCGCTGCGGTTGCCAACCGCTTCCGCGCCTCCCCATTGGTCGGTTACCTGCTGGCCGGGGTCCTGATCGGCCCATTCACACCCGGCTACGTCGCCGACCAGGGCGTTGCCCATGACCTCGCCGAGATCGGCGTAATCCTCCTGATGTTCGGCGTCGGCCTCCACTTCACGCTGGAGGATTTGCTCTCGGTGCGGGCCATAGCCGTGCCCGGCGCACTGGTGCAGATCGCCAGCGCCACCCTGCTCGGCATGGGCCTCGCCTGGCTGCTCGGCTGGGACATGGGCGCGGGCCTGATGTTCGGACTGGCGCTATCGGTCGCCAGCACCGTGGTGCTGCTCAAGGCCCTGCAGGAGCGGCGCCTCGTGGAGACCGAGCGCGGGCGCATCGCCGTCGGCTGGCTGGTGGTGGAGGACTTCGCCATGGTCCTCGCGCTGGTGCTGATCCCCGGCGTGGCGGGCATCTTTCAGGGCGGCACTGGCGCCCGCTCGGCAGAGCTCGTGACGTCCGTGCTGTTGACGCTGGCCAAGGTCGCGGCCTTCGTGGCTGTGATGCTGGTGATCGGCAAGCGGCTGATCCCGGCCGTCCTGCATTGGGTGGCCCATACCGGCTCGCGCGAGCTGTTCCGCTTGGCCGTGCTCGCCATAGCGCTGGGCGTCGCCTTCGGCGCCAGCACGCTGTTCGACGTGTCGTTCGCGCTCGGCGCCTTCTTCGCCGGCATGATCCTGAGCGAATCCGAACTCAGCCAGCGCGCGGCGCAGGAATCGCTGCCACTGCGCGATGCCTTCGCGGTGCTGTTCTTCGTGTCGGTCGGCATGCTGGTGGACCCGGCCATCGTCCTGAACGAACCGCTGCCCCTGCTGGCCACGCTCCTGATCATCGTGCTGGGCAAATCTGTGGCCGCGTTCCTGATCGTGCGCCTGTACGGATACGCGACACCGCAGGCGCTGACGGTATCTGCGAGCTTGGCGCAGATCGGAGAGTTCTCCTTCATCCTGGCGAGCCTGGGCGTCAGCCTCTCCTTGCTGCCCGCACGCGGGCGCGACCTGATCCTGGCCGGCGCCATCGTCTCGATCCTGCTCAACCCGGTGCTGTTCGCCGCCGTCGACCGGTACGTGGCGATGGTCAGACCACCGGCGAGGCGCAAGACGGCGCCCGCGCCCGCCCCCGCGCCGGAGGCAGCAGAAGCCACGGCGCAGACGGACGCTGGCACCCGCGAGCCGATCCGGGCGACCGGGCTCACCGGCCACGTCGTGCTGGTGGGCTACGGCCGGGTCGGCCGGCTCGTCGGCGGCGGCCTCCGGTCGCGGCAGATGCGGGCGCTGGTGATCGAGGAGAATGAAAGCGCCACGGCGGAGGCGAAGGCCGCCGGCATGGAGGTGATCCAGGGCAGCGCGGCCGACCGCGAAGTCCTGAAGGCCGCCAACCTCGGTGCGGCACGCTGCCTCCTTGTCGCCATTCCCGACGCGTTCGAGGGCGGCCAGGCGGTCGCGCAGGCCAGGGCGGCCAATCCAGGGCTCCGCATCGTCGCACGGTCGCACTCGGACGAGGAGACCAAGCACCTCGAGAAGCACGGCGCCAGCAGGGTCATCATGGGCGAGCACGAGATCGCGCTGGCCATGCTAGACGACCTGCAGCGCACGCAATGATGCAGCGAGGATCAGTGGGACAGGGGCGAACCTAGAGACGGAGATCCAGAGACGGAATGGCCGGACCTTCATTCAACATCGACGCCTACAGCGACGCCCTCGTGGTGCTCGCCACGGCCGGCGTCGTCGTGCCGCTGGTGCGCCGCTTCGGCCTCTCTCCGGTGCTAGGCTATCTCGGCGCCGGCGCGGTCCTTGGCCCGCTCGGCCTCGGCACCTTCAAGGAACAGGTGCCGCTGCTCTACTGGCTGACGGTCGTCGATGCCAGCAACGTCTCGGCCATCGCGCAACTTGGCGTCGTTTTCCTGTTGTTCCTGATCGGCCTGGAGCTCTCGTTCCCGCGCCTGCTCACCATGCGCCGGCTGGTGTTCGGCCTGGGCGGGCTGCAGGTGGCGCTGTCCACCGCGGTGATCGCCGGCATCGCCGCTCTCGCGGGCAGCACCGGCGCGGCTGCGATCATCATCGGCTCGTGCCTGGCCCTCTCCTCGACGGCCATCGTGCTCGATATGCTGTCGCACCAGCGCCGCCTGTCCACGGCCGTAGGCCGCACCAGCTTCTCCATCCTGCTGGCGCAGGACCTCGCCGTGGCGCCCATCCTGCTGCTGGTCGCGATCCTGGCCAACGGCGTGGGCTCCTCGGCCTTGACCGGGCTGGCCCTGGCCGTCGCCAACGCTACCCTGGCACTCGGCATCATCGTCATCGTCGGGCGCATTCTTCTGCGGCCCCTGTTCCGCTTGGTGGCGGCCACGGGCACCGGCGAGCTGTTCGTCGCCGCTACCCTGTTCGTCATCGTCGCCAGCGCCGTAGTTGCCGGCCTGGCGGGCATGTCGATGGCGCTCGGCGCCTTCGTCGCCGGCCTGCTGCTGTCGGAATCGGAGTTCCGCAAGGCGATCGAGACCACCATCGACCCGTTCAAAGGGCTGCTGCTCGGCCTGTTCTTCTTCACCGTGGGCATGAACATCGACCTGCGCGAGCTGGCGCACGCGCCGCTGCTGCTCATGGCGTGCGTGGTGGGTCTCGTCGGCATCAAGGCCGCTCTGATCTTCGGCCTGGGCCGGCTGTTCCGCGTGCCACGGCTCGCCGCCCTGGAAACCGGCCTGCTGCTCGGACCGGGTGGGGAGTTCGCGTTCGTCGTCATCGGCGTCGCCCTGGCGGCCCGCCTCGTCACGCCTTCCGCGGCCAGCTTCACGCTCGCCGTCACGTCCATCACCATGGCGCTGATCCCCCTGCTCGGCACGGCCGTGCGGCGCCTGGTGCCTCGGTTCGAGGAGCCCAAGGCTCGCCAGCCGGAATTGCTGGTCGCGCCGCCCGCCGACGGCCCGGCCAGGGCCATCGTCGTCGGCCACGGCCGGGTCGGGCAGGTCGTGTGCGACATCCTCGATGCGCACGGATACCCCTATCTGGCGACGGACCGCGATCCGGCCGCCGTGGCCGAGTACCGGCGGCGCGGCCGGGAGCTGTACTACGGCGACGCCGCCAATCCTGCCTTCCTGAAGAGCTGCGGCCTGATGACGGCGCACGCCCTCATCGTCACCATCCACGACCACGCGGCCATCGACGAGATCGTGCGCGTGGCGCGCGAACTGCGCCCCGACCTCGTGGTCGTGTCCCGCGCCCGCGATGCCACGCACGCCCGCCACCTCTACGGCATCGGCGTCACCGATGCGGTGCCCGAAACCATCGAGGCCAGCCTGCAGCTCTCCGAGGCGACGCTGGTGGCGCTGGGCCTGCCCGCTGGGCCGGTGATCGCCTCGATCCACGAGAAGCGCGACGAGTTTCGCCGCGAGCTGCAGGACGCGGCCGGCGGCAGCGACACCCACGCCATCCGCCCCAAAGGGATGTGACGGCGTCAGACCTTCTTCGAGCCACGGGCGAGGCGATGCAGGTCGTCCATCCAAGCGTCGAACAATCCGCTGGGCCCGGTTCGGAGCGCTGCTCGTCGGCGGCCCGCATCGCTCCGACCTCCATGACGGGTTGACTGAATGGAGGCCGGGTCAGAGCCGCTCGAAGCGGAAGAAGTAGCAGCGGCGGCCGGCAGAGGCGGCCTTGGCTTCGTAGCGGGTCTCGGGCCAGTCCGGTCCGCGCGAGCGCCAGTCCTGGGGGGCCTGCGCGGTCCACCGCAGCTCCCGGTTGCGCATGGCGACATGGAGGACGGCGGCGGCGTAGGCGGCAACGTCGGTGGCGATGCGCAGCTCCCCCCCCGGTCGCAGGATGCGCGCGATCTCAGCCAGCGTGGCGGGCGAGACGATGCGGCGCTTGTGGTGGCGCTTCTTGGGCCACGGATCCGGGAACAGGATGAAGACGCGACCGAGGCTGGCGCGCGGCAGAAGCCGCAGCAGCGGCCGCGCATCGTCCGGACACACCCTGATGTTGGCGAGGCCCTCGCGCTCGATGGCGCCGAGGAGCTTGATGACGCCGTCCTCGAACGGTTCGCAGCCCATGAGCCCCACGTGCGTGTGCGCCTTGGCCTGCCAGACGAGGTGCTCCCCTCCGCCGAAGCCGATCTCCAGCCACACGTCGCTCACGGGTGTGGTGAACAGCGCCGGCAGGTCCGCCAGCGCCTGCGCGTCGGCGGGCACCGCCACGCGCGGCAGCACCTCCCGCCGCAGCGCCTGCTGCCGGGCGCTGGGCGCGCGGGCGCGACGGCGCCCGTAACTGCGCAGATCCTCCTGATGCCGGCGGCTTGTCATTCGCGCTGGCGTGGTTCCGGCTGTTGCTCCGGCCGCGCTTGTTGACCTGCGCGCGCCCTGCGGTCAAGCCACCCGCGGCGTGACACTGAAGACGCCCGCTGCGGACATGCCCTGGGCGTCCTAACGTGTCGTCGATCCGTTCTCCGGTTGCGGCCGGCGTTGAGTTGCAGAGGCATGCGTGCGGCACGTTCTTCTCTGCACAAGCGCAACGCCTTGTGAACCATCGGCGATCCGGGCGGCAGCTTTGCTGCGGGATGTCCCCGCGCAGGACCGGTGTTTCGCCCGATGGCGGCGCGCGGCGCGAGCGCCTAACACCGTCCCGGCGAATCCGACAAGGTGCCGGCCGCTGCGGCGGCTGTTCTCTCGTACGAGGACTTCAGTGACCCGACGCACGCGATCCGTGGGGCTTGGCGCGGCCCTGGCTATTCTCGCGCTCAGCGCGCCGCAGGCTTCGGCCTGCGACTGGTGGTGGGGGTGCAGCGACAGGCCGTACGCGGAGCGGACGGGGCCGCGCGGGCACGGCTACCGGAGCCCGTGGCGGGGCTATGGCTATGGCCCATGGCGGGGATACGGCTATGGCGGCGCGGCGTGGGCCTACGGCTACACGAGCCCCGAGCGGGCCTATGGCGATCCGTATGCGGCCTGGCCCAGCACCTCGATTCCTCCGCGCGAGTGGTACGTCCGGACGGCGCCGCCAGTTCCCAACGCCAACGCTGTCGGCCTGGCGATGCCCGTCACCGGCCAGCAGGGTCTGTTTGAAGGCGGGCTGCCCGCGAAGGGGCCGTCGCTGTTCGGGCCCAACCCCCCGCCCCCTCCGGCAACGAGCTGGGGCTATTACTACTCCGCATCTCCCAACGGCTACTACTACACCACTCCCTACTACACGCCGTCGTATGGCGCACCGCCCGATACGCCCTCGTGGTGGGTTGAGCCGCGCCGGCGGCGATAGGGGACGCGGCGGGCCGGTGGGCCGGACCCCGCTCTGTTCGGCAGAGGCGGCCCTGCACTCGGGTGGGGAATATGCATTTTTCGCGCGATGTGCGCCTTCCGAAGCACGCGCGACCTGCTATACCTGCGCCATGGCCTTGACACTCGAAGACCTAGATCAGCGCGTCACCGCGCTGGAGCGGGCCCAGGGGGATACCACACAGACACTGCGCTGGGTGGTCGCCAAGCTTGGCCGCATCCAGGCTGTCCAGGACGAGCACACGCTCCGCCTGGAGCGGGTCGAGGGTCGCATCGAAAAGGTCGAAGGCCGCCTCGAAAAGGTCGAGGGCCGTCTTGATAGAGTCGAAGCGCGCCTCGACGGTGTAGAGACGAAGCTCGATGCCCTGCCGCGCGCGATTGCCGAACTGATCGCTGCCTCCGAGCAGCGGCTGATGTCTGCGATTGCCGAGCGCTAGGGCCGTCCCGCCAGGACGATGTTGTTCTGGGCTCGCCTCCGCGCGGGAAGACCGGTGTCGACCGTCCGGGCGCCAGGAGCTGGCGTCGGGAGTTCATGCGAAGCGCACCGGCACTCGCCACAGCTCCATGACGTTGTGCGCGATTCCTTTGCCGCTGAGCTTGCGGTCGCACGACCCCAAACCGCCCAAGGCTCAGGCGATGAGGCGCAGAGTTCGCCCGCTGCCAGGACAGTTTCCCCCTGTTTCGGTTCTGGCCGATCCGGGCTACGCTGTTGTTATGACACAGCCCGCCGCAGAGAACCGGCTCGGCCGGGAGACGAGCCCGTACCTGCTCCAGCACCAGCACAACCCCGTGCATTGGTGGGCATGGGGGCCGGAGGCCCTGGCCGAGGCCAGGCGGACCGGCAAGCCGGTCCTGCTGTCGGTGGGCTACGCCGCCTGCCACTGGTGCCATGTGATGGCGCACGAGTCATTCGAGGACGCGGCGACCGCAGCACAGATGAACGAGGCGTTCGTCAACATCAAAGTGGACCGCGAGGAACGCCCGGACATCGACGCCATCTACATGCGGGCCCTGCACTCGCTGGGCGAGCACGGCGGCTGGCCGCTCACCATGTTCCTCGACAGCGAGGCGCGGCCGTTCTGGGGCGGCACCTATTTCCCGCCGGAGCCGCGCTTCGGCCGGCCATCGTTCAAGGCCGTGCTGGCCGAGGTGGCGCGGGTCTACCGCGAGGAGCCCGACAAGGTCGCCCACAACGCCGGCCGGCTCGTGCAGACGCTGCGGCAGCGCGAGGAGGGCGGTGGCGTGGCCGACCTCACCGACGCTGCCATCGCCGCTCTGGCTGGCCCCATGGTGCGGGCGGTGGACCTGCGTCGCGGCGGCCTCGCCGGGGCGCCCAAGTTCCCGCAGTGGAGCTACTTCTGGCTGTTGTGGCGGCTGGCCATCCGCCACGGCAACCCCACGGCGCTGCAGGCGGTGGACACTACCCTCACCAACATCTGCCAGGGCGGCATCTACGACCACCTGGGCGGCGGCTTCGCGCGCTACGCGGTGGACGAGCGCTGGCTGGTTCCGCACTTCGAGAAGATGCTCTACGACAACGCGCTGCTGATCGACCTCATGACCGAAGTCTACCGCGAGACCGGCAGCGAGCTGTACAAGCAGCGCATCGAGGAAACCGTCGGCTGGCTGCAGCGCGAGATGCTCGCCGAGGGCGGCGGGTTCGCCGCGTCGCTTGACGCCGACAGCGAGGGCGAAGAAGGCAAGTTCTACGTCTGGAGCAAGGCCGAGATCGAGGAGGTGCTGCGCGCGGAGGATGCCAGAGCCTTCTGTGAAGCCTACGATGTGACGGGCGAAGGCAATTGGGAGGGGCACACCATCCTCAACCGACTGGGCAGCATCGAGCTGCGGGAGCCCGAGGAGGAGCAGGCGCTGGCCGCCATGCGGTCGAAGCTGCTGGCGCGGCGCGGGGGCCGCGTGCGGCCCGGCTGGGACGACAAGGTGCTGGCCGACTGGAACGGGTTGATGATCGCGGCCCTGGTGCACGCCGCGCGCGTGTTCGACCGACCCGAGTGGCTGGAGACCGCCAAGGCCGCCTTCCACTTCGTCTCCACCCGCATGGAGAAGGACGGGCGGCTCATCCACAGCTGCCGCAACGGCCGTACGCAGGCGCCGGCCACCGCCAGCGACTACGCGAACATGATCTGGGCGGCGCTGCGGCTCTACCAGGCGACCGACGACGACGCCTATCTCGGCATCGCCGAGCGCTGGGTGGCCGTGGTGGACGAGCACTACTGGGTGGCGGAGCCGGGCGGCTATGCCTTCACCGCGGATGACACGCCCGACGTGATCGTGCGCCTCAGGGCGGCGCACGACGACGCCGTGCCCAACGCCAACGGCATCATGCTCTCCAACTTGGTGGCGCTGCACCTGCTGACGGGCAAGCCGCGCTACCTGGAGTGGGCCGAGGCGATCCCGAAGGCCTTCGCCGCGGACCTGGCCCGCAACACCTTCGGCCATTGCGGGCTGATCGCGGGCATGCTCGACCTCATGGCGCCCCAGCACGTGGTGGTGATCGAGCCGCGCGGGCAGGGTGCGGCGCCCGGCGCCTCGCCGCTGGCTCGGGCGATGTCCGAGCTGTCCATGCCGGGTGCCGTGCAGCACGCGGTCGAGCCGGGTCAGGCGCTGCAGAACCCGGCGCTTGCCGGCAAGGCGGCCGAAGCAGGCAAGCCCACCGCCTACGCCTGCCTCGGCCCGCAGTGCTCGCCGCCCGTGACAGACCCCGAGGCGCTGGTGGAGCTGCTGCGCAGGCAGCGGGCGGCGTGACCCCAACCCTACCACCCGTCATCCCGGTCAGAGCGATGCGAGCGGCACGCGAGCAGCGCTCTGAACCGGGATCGCCAACAAGGCTACGACTCGCTTCACGAGGTCCCGGATAGTCTCGCTTCGCTCGACTTCTGGGATGACGGGTGCTCGCGGCGCAGGTGGGCGAGGAGCAGCATGACGGCGGCGGGGGTGATGCCTTCGAGGCGTGAGGCCTGGGCCAGGGTGGCTGGGCGGAGGGCTTCCAGCTTCTGGCGCACCTCGGCGGAGAGGCCGGAGACGGCCCGGTAGTCGAGGCCGGGCGGGATGCGCACGCTCTCGTACTTGCGGAAGGCGGCGATGTCGGCCTCCTGGCGATCCACGTAGGCGGTGTAGCGGGCATCGACCTCGAGCTGGGCGGCGACCGGCGGCGGGATGGCCCCCAGTTCGGGCCAGATCGCCCCGAGCCGGGCGAAGCCGAGGTCGCTCCGCGCCAGCAGCTCCATGCCGTTGCGGCGGCGGCCGTCGAGATTGAGGGCGAGGCCGTGGCGGGCCGCCTCATTAGGCGTGAGTGAGAGGCCGGCGAGCAGGCGGCGGCCCTCCTCCAGCACCCGGCAGCGGGCGGCGAAGGCAGCGCGGCGCTCGCGGCCGATGCAGCCGAGATCCTGCCCACGGGGCGTGAGGCGCTGGTCGGCGTTGTCGGCGCGCAGGCGCAGGCGGTACTCGGCGCGCGAGGTGAACATACGGTAGGGCTCGGAGACGCCGCGCGTGACGAGGTCGTCGATCATCACGCCGAGATAGCCGTCGGCGCGCGAGATCGCAAACTCGCGCGCGTCGCCTGCGGCCTTCAGCGCGGCGTTGATGCCGGCGGCCAAGCCTAGGGCGCCAGCCTCCTCGTAGCCGGTGGTGCCGTCGATCTGGCCGGCGAGGAAGAGGCGCGGCAGCCGCTTCACCTCCAGGGTGGGGAGCAGCTCGCGCGGGTCCACGTAGTCGTACTCGATGGCGTAGCCGAAGCGCATCACCACCACCTTCTCCAGGCCGGGGATGGTGCGCAGGAACGCGTCCTGAACCTCGGCAGGGAGCGAGGTGGAGATGCCGTTGGGGTAGATGGTGTCGTCGTCGAGGCCTTCGGGCTCCAGAAAGATCTGGTGGGAGGTGCGGTCGGCGAAGCGCACCACCTTGTCCTCGATGGAGGGGCAGTAGCGGGGTCCCACGCTCTCGATCTGGCCGGAGTACATGGGCGCGCGGGCGAGGTTGGCGCGGATGATGGCGTGGGTCGCCCCGGTGGTGGCGGTGATACCGCATTCCACCTGCGGGTTGGCAATGCGGGTGGTGAGGAACGAGAACGGCACGGGGTCGGCGTCGCCGGGCTGCATCTCCAGCGAGGCCCAGTCGATGGAACGCTTGTCGAGGCGGGCCGGCGTGCCGGTCTTGAGGCGGCCGACGCGGAGGCCGAGAGCGAGGAGGCGCTGCGAGAGCCCGTTGGCGGGCGCTTCGCCGTGGCGGCCGCCTGGCGTCTTCTCCTCGCCGCGGTGGATGAGGCCGCGCAGAAAGGTGCCAGTCGTGAGAACCACGGCGCCGGCAGTCAGGTGCCCGCCATCGGCGGTGACGATGCCGGCGGCGCCGCCGTTGCGGACGAGGAGGTCCTCCACGGCCGCCTCGACAACCGTGAGGTTGGGCGTGGCGCGGATGGCGGCCTGCATGGCGGCCTTGTAGAGCTTGCGGTCGGCCTGGGCGCGCGGCCCCTGCACCGCCGGACCGCGCGAGCGGTTCAGGAGCCTGAACTGGATGCCCGCCGCGTCGGCCACGCGGCCCATCAGACCGTCGAGGGCATCGATCTCGCGCACCAGGTGCCCCTTGCCGAGCCCGCCGATGGCCGGGTTGCACGACATCTCGCCGATGGTGGCGAAGCTGTGCGTGACGAGCGCCGTGCGCGCCCCCATGCGCGCCGCCACGGCCGCCGCCTCGCAGCCCGCGTGGCCGCCACCGACGACGACAATGTCGAACGCTGCGCAAGGAGTGTGGGGCATGGGCACCGAGGACCAAGACTGCTGCGAGCGCGGGGGAAACTAGCCAAGGCGGCAGGCTGCGTCAAAAGATGCAGCCTCCGCGGCCTCCTTCACCCTGTCCCGGGTGCCGGCCAGGGCGGCAGCGGCGGCAGGCCAAGCACGGTCCGGACAGGTGCAAAGGAACGTCGATGTACGGCACAAGCGCCGAGTTTCGCAAGCGCAGCGCGATGCTCGGACACGGGATATCCTTTGTGCCTGGCAAAACCGTAGCCTGGATAGGCCGCATCCAGCTCGCACATCAGCTCGTCGCGCGCGGTCTTCGCCAGGATCGAGGCACCAGCGATAGTCAAGCTCTTCGCATCGCCCTTGACGATGGCCTGTTGGGGCAGCTCCAGCCCCTTGAGGCGCCGGCCATCCACAAGGACGTGCTCCGCCGGGCACGCGAGGCCTTCGATCGCACGACGCATTGCAAGGCGGCTTGCCCAGTAGATGTTGATGCTGTCGATCTCCCCCACTTCGGCGAATGCGACAGACCAGGCAACGGCCGTCGCCTTGATCTCAATCGCGAGCCGCCCTCGGGTGGCGGAGTCGAGCTTCTTGGAATCATCCACGCCGGGCAGGCGGGAGCCGGGCGGGAAGATCACTGCCGCAGCGGCAACCGGTCCGGCGAGCGGGCTCATGCCCGCTTCATCCACGCCGGCAACATGCTGCACGCCGGCCGCCCACAGTGCGCCCTCGTACCGGAGCAGCCTGCGAAGCCGCTGGCCCTCGGACCGGTTGTCAAATCGGCGCCGTGCGATGGCCGCGAGTATAGCCCTGGCACCCGACCGCGTATCGGCGTTGAGCGACGCCTCGGTCGCCGTATCGAGCGGGCGGCCCTCGACGACGCAGCGCAACCGGACCTCGGAAAGGCAAAGCCGCTTCATCCCTGGCAATCTACCCAAATGGCCGGGGGCCACAACCACGCCGGCTGGACGCCCCAGAGAAGTGGAACTCCGGGGTCCTCCAGGCGGTTAACCGCTTCGGCGGAGGCGAATGTTACGGTGGCGCGCGGTCCCGGCCCCGCAGCAGCCGTCGTCGACCGGAAAGCGGTCGCAGAACATGCGGACCCCATCTATGCGTCCGACAAAATGCCATCACATGCCGAATATCGCCCAGGCCCAGCCGGGGATCTGCCGGAAGATTAGGGATCATCTGGCGCTGCGCGGCCCGCCGCTGCGAAGGGTTGCCAGAATGCCTGGATGAGTGGATCGATGGAAGCAAACCGAACCGACGGAGAAACGCATGAAACTCAGCGCACGCAACCAACTCAAGGGCAAGATTGTTGAGGTCAGGAAAGGCGCGACGACCGCGCATATTCGCATCGACTTGGGGCATGGTGTGGCGATCACCTCGTCGATCACCAACGAAGCCGTCGATGAACTGGGCCTGAAAGCTGGCGACGATGCGGTCGCCGTCATCAAGGCATCGGACGTCATGATCGGCAAGTGAGGTGAGGACCGATTTCTGCGGATCGCGGCGGAATGCATCGAGGATCTCCCCCACTCCTATTGTAGGTGTCACAGGACCTTGAAAGTTGAAGAAGCTCATCGTCACGGCCGACGATTTCGGCACCGCGGTGCCGATCAACGAAGCCGTGGAGCAAGGCCATAGAAACGGTGTCCTCTCGGCGGCGAGCCTGATGGTTGGCGCACCGGCGGTGACGGACGCGGTGGAGCGGGCAAGCCGCCTGCCCGCACTAGGTGTTGGGCTGCACCTCACCTTGGTCGACGGATGGCCCGTCCTTCCGCCGCGGCAGATTCCAGACCTGGTTGGACCCGATGGGCGATTCTGGCGTGATCCCGTTCGTTTCGGCATTGCGCTTTTCTTCTCGCCCAAAGTCCAACGGCAGGCAAAGGCGGAGATAGAAGCGCAGTTCGAGCGCTTCCGCGCGACCGGTCTGCCGTTGGACCATGTCAACGGCCACCGGCACTTTCACATGCACCCGGTGGTCGTGCGCGCCATAGCGCTCCTCGCGCCGGGTTTCGGCTCGCCCCCCGTACGGGTCCCGCTCGAGCCGTTCTGGCCTTCCTGGCGCGCGGCGGCCGATCGGCCGCTCCGGCGTCTTGCGAGCTGGCTGTTCTACGCGGCTCAGACGCGCGGGATGCGGCGCCGCCTTGGGGCAGCGGGCCTGCCACTGAACGATCACGTCTTCGGGGTGAACGACAGCGGCGCGATGGTGGAGCGACGCCTCCTCCAGTTGCTGGATCGCCTGCCTGACGGTGTCACGGAACTCTACTGCCATCCCGCGACCCGGCGCTGGCAGGGTGCGGACAACCTTCCGGCGCACTATCGTCCAGAGGATGAGCTCGCCGCCCTCATCAGCGCGAAAGTCAGCGCCAGACTGGAAGCAGAACGTCTGCGGCCGTTTTCGTTCCGAAAGGCCTTGTCATGATATGGACACGGAGCGAGCGAATCGCACTCCGCCGCAGCTTTTCGATGCCACGCCTCCGCAGCCCTGAACGGGTCGTTGCGGGCCAGTGGCGCCCGGCGCATCCGCTCAACCGATGTCGGTGAGCCGCACGCCCGATCTACGGCGGAGGTCACGGCTGAGATTGCGCGCGAGTTTTGCGCGTCCGAGGGCGGTCGTGACGGTCTCCGCGATGGTCGATCCGACCAGACCGGCCTTCTCGTACATCTTCTGCGGCGTGTCATGGTCGATGAACGCATCCGGGAGCTTCATCGTGCGCACGATGACGCCCCCATCGAGGAGTCCCTCCCCGACAAGATAGTCCAGCACGTGACTGCCGAATCCGCCGACGGAACCTTCCTCCACCGTGACGAGCACCTCGTGATCCCGGACCAGCCGCCGTATCAGGTCGGTATCGAGCGGTTTCATGAAGCGGGCGTCGGCGACGGTGGGCGAAACGCCGGCGGCAGCAAGCAGGTCCGCGGCCTGCATGCACTCCGCAAGTCGGGTGCCAAGGGACAGCAGAGCAGCCGTTGAACCTTCGCGCATGACGCGACCGCGGCCGATCTCGAGGATTTGGCCTTCCGCCGGTACAAGCGCGCCCACACCTTCGCCACGCGGATAGCGCACGGCCGACGGACCGTCGTCAATGGCGACAGCCGTCGCCACCATGTGGCGGAGCTCGGCCTCGTCCGCCGCTGCCATGATGACGAAGCCCGGCAGACAACCGAGACAGGCGAGATCGAAGCTGCCGGCGTGCGTCGCCCCGTCGGGGCCGACCAGTCCGGCACGATCGATGGCAAACCGCACCGGCAGCTTCTGGATTGCCACATCGTGAACGACCTGATCGTAGGCGCGCTGCAGGAAGGTGGAATAGATGGCTGCGAACGGCTTCATGCCCTCGGCTGCCAGCCCCGCCGCGAATGTCACCGCGTGCTGTTCGGCGATGCCGACGTCGAACGTGCGATCCGGGAACTCCCTGGCGAACAGATCGAGCCCCGTGCCATCCGGCATGGCGGCAGTAATCGCAACGATTTTCTCGTCCTTCCTGGCTTCCGAGATCAGGCTCTGCGCGAACACATGGGTGTAGGTGGGCGCGTCGGTTTTCGGCTTGGCCTGCACCCCGGTCATTGCATTGAATTTGGCGACACCATGATACTTGTCGCGCGCCGCTTCTGCTGCCAGATAGCCCTTCCCTTTCTTCGTCACGACGTGAACCAGGATGGGCCCGTGGTTGGCGTCGCGTACGCTTCGCAGGACGGGAACGAGGTGGCCGAAGTCATGGCCGTCGATCGGACCGACATAGTCGAACCCAAGCTCCTCGAACCAGGTCCCGCCCCGCCAACAGTGTCCCGGATCCTCCGCCAGGGACGGGCCTCTTGACGTCAAGCGTGCGAGGTGCGCCGACAGTGCGCCGGTCGCAGGAGCGATCGACATCTGATTGTCGTTGAGGATCACGATGAGGCGCACGTCCCGTGCGCCCGCATTGTTGATCGCCTCATAGGCCATGCCCGCGCTCATGGCGCCGTCACCGATGACGGCAACGACGCGGTTGTGCCGGCCCTCCAGGTCGCGTGCCGTCGCCATGCCCAAGGCGGCCGAGATCGAGGTGGAAGAATGCGCGGCGCCGAACGCGTCGTATTCGCTCTCCGCCCGCCGGGTGAAACCGGACAGACCCCCGCCCTGGCGCAGGGTGCGGATGCGGTCGCGGCGCCCGGTGACGATCTTGTGGGGGTAGGACTGGTGACCCACGTCCCAGATCAGACGGTCACGGGGCGTGTCGAACAGATAGTGCAGCGCCACCGTAAGCTCGACGACTCCAAGACCTGCACCGAGATGTCCGCCCGTGACGGACACCGCATCTATCGTTTGCTGGCGCAACTCGGCCGCCAGCTGCGGCAGGCTGCTCTCCGGCAATCTGCGCAAGTCGTCGGGCGTCCTTACTCGATCAAGCAGCGGCGTCCTTGCTGGCGGCCGGACATTGGGGGCATGCGTGCCGGTGCTTTTGCGGCACGCCGTCACTGGAGCAGGCGGCGCGGTAATGGCCATGGTCCATCCCCCGTGCAATTCAAAGCGTTGCCGAGTCGTAGCAGGATGGCTGGTGTGCGGCCAGAAACGGTTCGCAAGATCGATTGGGCAGCGGCTTATTATTGTGGATAGTTGTCGAATAATGTAGCCATCAGAAATCGCTTGTTCCCCTTTTCTTGGATGATCGCGCGAGCGTGCAGGAAGAGAATTGAAAGAAAAGTCGTGTTTCAGGAAGCATTAATCTGTCGCATCATGTCAGTCGACAAACGACGGAAATCCAACAGAGGGATGATGGAAATGTCGCGATCGATCGTCTCGACGTGTTTGCGATTTGCAGCAGTTGTGGTCGGGATGGCCTTTGCAGCGTTACCGCCCGCGGGCGTATCCGCACAGCGGACAGACGCTGCCGCGGCAGACATCGACAGCCTTCATCGCGCGCTGATCGAGACAATGAAGCAGGGCAAGCGGCTCGGATTGAAAGGCCGCTACGACAAGCTGGCGCCGGTACTGTTCAAGATTTACGACGTGCCCCTGATGGCACGAATCGCTGTCGGCCCGAACTGGGATCGCATGCCGCCGGCCCAGCAATCGCATGTGGTCGACGCATTCTCGCGCATGATGGTCGCAACCTATGCCAGTCGATTCGACGAATTCTCCGGCGAACGGTTTGACGTCCTGCAAACGGTGGAGCAGCCCCCGACGGGCAAGATCGTCAAGACCCGCGTGACGCAGTCGAACGGGAAGACTGTTTCGCTCAACTATCTCCTGCGTCCTGCCGGTACCGAATGGAAAGTCGTCGACGTGTTCCTTGACGGCACCATCAGCGAGCTCGCGAACCGCAGGGCCGAGTTCACGGCGATCCTGAAGTCGGGCGGGCCGAGCGCATTGATCACCTCCCTGCGCCAGCAGGGCGATAAGCTTCTGGCCGGTGGGTGAGAGAGATCTGTCTTGCAACCGGCTGCTGGCCTAGAGAGCACCGTCTGCCGGTGGCGGAAACTGTGAACAGGCCCGCTATGAAAACGAGGTGCAGGCGCCGGCCCCACTCTGCGGCAGGTCGCAGCGGCCTATTCACGCACCGGGTCGACCGCCAGCGTCCAGGCCGGATTTGCCGGTTGGGCTCCCGGCTCCTTCGACTCGACCGCAGGGACCGGTGGACGTGCCGGACCAGGCGCTTCCAGAGCTGGCGACGGCAACCCAGGCGGCTCCAGGGCCGGCGACGACAACGCAGGCGAGATGAGCGGGTCGCCCGCCTCGTCTGCCCCGCGATCCTCCAGGCCAGGCAGCGCCGACAGCGGGCTCTCCTTGAGGGCGCTGCGCAATTCCGCCCGGCGCCTCTGCTCCACTACGCTGCGCATCATGGCGTAGAAATCGAGCGAGCTTCGCTCGAGGTCCTCCATCTGCTCGACCTTGCCCAGACTTGCGATCGGCGAGGCGACTGTGCCCACGGTGCCAACATGGTTCGCCAGCGTGGCAGCAGATGTGGGCAGGATGGTTCCCACGAAGATCTGAGCCGCGAGCTCGATGCCGTTGCCGAATGCGTCACGCACATTCGTGGGCCCGACCAGGGGGACGACGATGAAGTCGCTGTCGCGAATGCCCCACACGTAGAGCGTCTGTCCGAAATCGCCGGTCTGGCGGGCCAGGCCCTCGGTCGATGCGACATCGACAAGGCCGCCGACGCCGACCGTCGAGTTCATGAGGAACCGCCCGAGAGTCGTGGCCGCGGCCGGAAAGCGCAGCTGCAGGACGTTGTTGGCGAAGATGAACGGTTCATTGAGATTGGCGGTGAACGCTTCGATCGAGTCGCGGACCGGTTCCGGCACGGTGTCGCGATAGGTCCTCGCCGCCGGGTAGGTCACCGCATGATTGAACTGCCGGTTGTTCTCGAACACCGATCGGTTCATGTCCCCCATCGGGTCGGTCGAGGGACGCGCCTGTACCTGTGACGACAGGAATTGAGGCTGGACTGGCCCATGAGAGGCACAAGCGGACAAGGTTGCAGCGAGGATCGCCGCCGAAACGCCCCTCAATATTCCGCCGGCGCTCGGGATCATTCACCACCTGGATCGCAAACCGATCAGTTACGTCTTACAACCGACGGGCAGGCACATATGGCAACGAATGCTGGCGGGCCGATCGCTACGCTGTGGCTGATTTGTAGCGCTTTGGCAATAGTTGGCTCGGCCTATCTGACGTATGCTGCAGTGCTGCTTCGGCGCCTCAGCGGCCGGGTGCCGCCGTCCATCCAGTCCGGCCGAGGAGTGACCATCTTGAAGCCCCTGTGCGGGGTCGAGCCGGATTTGGAAGCGAATCTGGCGTCATTCTGTGTGCAGGCCTACGCCGGGCCAGTCCAGATTGTGTTCGGCGTGAGCGAGGCTCGGGACCCGGCGGCGGCGATCGCGCGCCGGCTGATCGCGAAGTTTCCGGACGCCGATATCGAGCTGGCGGTGGGCGCTCGGGCGCCTGGCGCCAACCGGAAGATCTCGAACGTGATGAATATGGTCTCTCGCGCCAGGCACGACACCATCGTGCTGTCGGACAGCGACATCAAAGTTGATCGTGCATACCTTCGGCAGGTGGTCGCTGCACTCGATGAGCCTGGCGTCGGTCTCGTCACATGCCTCTACCGCGGGATATCGGACAGCGGACTCTGGTCCCGTCTTGGTGCCATGGCGATCAATCATCACTTCCTGCCCAATGTGCTGGTCGGTCTCACACTGGGGCTGGCCCGGCCCTGCTTCGGATCGACCATAGCCATCCGGCGGGAGACGCTGGATCGGATCGGCGGGTTCGGCACATTCGCAAATCGACTGGCGGACGACTACGCGATCGGCAAAGCGGTCAGGGACCTTGGGCTTCGCGTTGCGGTTCCTCCACTGATCGTAGACCATGCCTGTTGCGAGCCGACGTGGCGCGCGCTTGTCCGCCATGAAGTGCGCTGGGCACGCACCATTCGCCTCATCGACCCTGCAGGCCACGCCGGGTCGATCGTCACCCACCCGCTGCCGTTTGCGCTTGCTGCCGCCGTGCTCGACGGGTCCAGCGCCATCGGGCTGGGGATAGTCGCGCTGGCGCTTGTCTGCCGCGTGCTTGCTCCTGTACAGATCGACCGCATGTGCGGGAGACACAGAGGATCGCTCTGGCTTGTCCCGTTTCGCGATCTCCTGAGTTTCGCAATGTTTCTGGCGAGCTTCCTCCCTGGGCGCGTGATGTGGCGGGGGCAAGGTTTCACCGTCCAGTCCGATGGGACGCTGACGCCCACCTGAAGGAGCACACAGATGCGCACGCTCTTTCTGCAGGCTCCGTCCTACCAAGGCTTCGACGGCGGTGCCGGCTCGCGCTACCAGGCGAAGCGCGAGGTTCGCTCCTTCTGGTTCCCGACCTGGCTCGCCCAGCCGGCCGCCCTGGTGGAGAACAGCAAGCTCGTCGATGCGCCTCCTCACCGGCTGGCTCTCGCAGACATCCTGCCGCTGGCCCGCGATTGCGACCTCGTCGTGGCGCACACGTCGACACCCTCATTCGCTTCGGACGTGAAGGCCATGGAGGCGCTGAAGTCGGTCAATCCCGGTCTCAAGGCCGGCCTCATCGGGGCCAAGGTGGCGGTGGAGGCAGACAAGAGCCTCGCCGGTGCACCGGCGGTCGACTTTGTGGCGCGCAACGAGTTCGACCTCACGATCAAGGAAGTCGCCGAAGGTCGTCCCTGGAAGCACATCAAGGGTCTCAGCTATCGGAATGGAGATGGCGTCCTGGTGCACAACGATGACCGCCCGGTGCTGGAGGACATGGACCAGCTTCCGTTCGTCACGCCGGTCTACAAACGGGACCTCGAGATCGAGAGATACTTCATCGGTTACCTGAAGCACCCCTACATCTCGCTCTACACCGGCCGGGGCTGCAAGTCGCGCTGCACGTTCTGCCTCTGGCCGCAGACGGTCGGCGGCCACCGGTATCGCACGCGCAGTGTCGGCCATGTCATCGATGAAATCCGCTGGGCGAAAGCCGCATTTCCGCAAGTGAAGGAGTTTTTCTTCGACGACGACACCTTCACCGACAACCTTCCGCGCGCGGAGGCGATTGCGCGCGAGCTCGGGAAGCTCGGAGTAACTTGGTCCTGCAATGCGAAGGCGAATGTCCCGCGGGCCTCACTGAAGGTGCTGCGCGACAACGGGCTGCGGCTGCTGCTGGTCGGCTACGAGTCGGGCAACCAGCAGATCCTGCACAACATCAAGAAGGGAATGCTGGTCGATGTCGCACGGCGGTTCACCAGGGACTGCCATGATCTCGGGGTGACGATCCACGGCACGTTCATCCTCGGCCTGCCCGGGGAGACCAGGGAGACCATCGAGGAAACCATCCGGTTCGCCACCGAGATCAATCCGCATACCATTCAGGTTTCGCTCGCGGCCCCTTATCCGGGGACGTTCCTTCACGATCAGGCCGTGCGCGAAGGCTGGCTCGATGCCGAGAACGCGGAGCTCGTCGACGACAGCGGCGTGCAGGTGGCGCCGCTCCATTACCCGCATCTGTCGCATTCGGAGATCTTCGAGTCCGTCGAGACCTTCTACAGGCGCTTCTACTTCCGCTCCGGCAAGATCGCGTCCATCGTCGGCGAGATGGTGGCAAGCCCGGCGATGATGAAGCGGCGGCTGCGCGAGGGCATAGAGTTCTTCCAGTTCCTGCGCGAAAGGCGCTCAGCCGCGTCCTAGACGCCGCTCCCGCTCCCCTCCGGCGCCCGTGGCGGCCCCATCAGGATGGGCTGGAACAGCACGGCCGCGGCAAGGGTCGTGAGCAGCGACAGAGCCAGCAGCTTGCCCATGCTGGATGTGCCAGGGTGGTTCGAGAACCACAGGCTGCCGAAAGCCGCAGCCGTGGTGAGCGCGCTGAACAGAACCGCGCGCGTCAGGGGCGAGGCGAGCGGGCTGGTCTCGCCGCGGCGCCACGCAAGCACATAGTAGATCTTGAAGGCGACGCCTACGCCCAGGAGAATCGGCAGGGCGATGATGTTGGCAAAGTTGAGCGACAGCCCGAACAGCACCGTCAGCTCGAGTGTCACCACGCTGGCGAGCAGCAGAGGCACAAGCGTCAGCAAGACGTCGCTGGCGCGCCTGAGGACGATGAGCAGGATCAGCGCAATCGATGCCACCGCAATGGCGGCCGCCCGAATAAAGGCGCCGATCACCGCATTCGCCGACTCCTGGACAAGGATGGGCGTGCCGGTGGCGCCGGGCGCCACCGCAAGCACCGCAGCGGTGAATCGCTTCAGCGTTTCGTTGTCGCGGCCGTCGCCCTTCGGCGCAACCTCGATACGGGCCCTGCCATCCTCGGTCACCCAGTCTCTCACGAGATCGCCGGGCAGGTTGTCGATCGAGACCCGCTCGGCCCCGAGCAGCTCCCGAACCTGGTCGAGGCGAACCTTTAAGCCAGGCATGAGGGCGTTCTCCGCCCGCACCCGTATTGCGGGCCCGGCACTGGCAAGCGCCGCCAGAGCGGCTGCCAGGCGTTGCGCCAGGGCCGCGACATCTTCATCGTTGCCGCCGGCATCGGCGAACGCCTCCGCGGCCTCGCGCAAAGCCTCGATCGTTTCCGCGTCCGTCGGCGCTGGCTTCGGGTCGATCGGCGTAAGCGTGGGCCCGAGCAGGGCGGCGGCATCGGCGATGATGGCAAGCTTCTCGTCCTGAGACGACGGCACGAAGCTCCGGATCGTAAGCG
>DATBKR010000334.1:0-1902 GCA_036555805.1 Hyphomicrobiaceae bacterium
CGATCGCGGCCAGTGCCGCCGCGGCGGCGATCCTCGCACCTTTGTCGCGCATCTTGTTTCCCCAGAGGACGCACCGGCGGGACGGTCGGATGGCCCGCCTGCCGCCACCTATGCCGCCCATGGACCGCTGTCGTCCGCCGAACGGAGGACCCGGGGTGGAAAATTTCACTGGGAGAGTTCCGACCAGCCGCGGGCGGCGGCCTGGCGGACTCCAAGCGGGCAGTCGAGTCTGCCCGTTCGATCGTCCGCCTGCACCGCGGACCGCGGAGGGGTCTCGACAGGCGCCAGCGGCTATCGCACGCGTTCGGTGATCCAATCGCGATAGCGGGAAAGCCGTACGTAGACGCCATAGAGGTTGGTCAGGGCGCAGCCGGCGTTGGGACCCCACGACACCACGCCGGCCTGCACGAGCCTATGCCGGCGGTAGACGACGAGCGGTCCGCCGCTGTCGCCGAAGCACGCATCCTGCGATCCGTCGTTGGTGCCGGCGCAGAACATGTTGTCGGTGATCAGCCGCCTGCTGTACGGAAAATACTCCGCTAGCCCCGTTCTGATCGCGGCATCGCCATAGCCTTGTGCGCGCCAGGCCCTGGCACTCTCGGCTCGCTGGCTCTCCAGATGGCTCCGGTTGCAGGCATCGGACTGGCGGACGCGGATATGATCGACGAATTGCAGCTGCCGAATGGGAACGCGGAATTCGGCCGGTACGACGCCCTTTGCCGTGGAGCCCCAGCCGACCACGGTCGCCGCCTCTCCGGGGAGCACGTCGTCGCGGGCCTCCAGCAGGGGCAGCAGCTCCAGCTCCGCCTTCTTCGCGGGCTCCCTCTGAAGCTTGAGGAGCGCCAGGTCATTGTCCGTCGTCTCATCGTTGTAGCCCTTGTGCCGAACGATTTCCTCGATGGAGATGCGCTCCCCGTGCACGAAGTTCCGCGAGCCGACGTAGACGCTGATTTCCTTGCCGGAGATCGCGACCGGCGGGAGTTTTTTCCCGAGCGGGTTGTCCTTGTACGTGCAGTGTGCCGCGGTCAATACCCATCGCCAGCCAACGAGAGTGCCTCCGCAGAAATAGCCGCTGAACGGATCGTCGAGCTTCGACGCCGAATAGATGATGGCCACCTGCCACTTGAACTGGCCCGCGACCGCCGGTGTGCCGCCAACAGGCTTGGCGACCTTCTGCGTAGCGGCCGGGTCCGGCGCCTCCTTCATGGCGCTCTCGGCGACGCTGTAGGGGTACGAGCGTGCCGGTGGAAGCGCGCTCGGGGGCTTGTCCGTCTGCGCCGCGGCCTTGGCGGCAACGAGCGCAAGAAGCGCCAGGACGGCTGCGAGACCCGTCGCCGGCCGCGATCGGCAGGGCGAGCAACTGCGGCGGGCGGCAGGAGCGGGCGGCCGGCTGCGCCCTGTGTCTTTCACGACAGCCGTCATCGCATGGGCCCCCGTCACTTCAGATTGGCCAACGGCACCGGCTTCGTCAGGGGCGACGCCAGCATGACGGGGTTCTGTTTGCCATCCGACAGGCCGTTCACACGATGCGCCAGCCAGTCGCCCAGGCCGGTCGTGAGGACCTGCGTGTCCGTCTGGAACCTGCGGCCCTGCCCCTTCAAGCCCTCGATCAGCGCCTTGGTGAAATAGCTGTAGTCGCCTTCCGCGTACGATCGTTCCTTTCCCGAGGACGATGCGAAGGAGATGATTCCCCGTTCGGCGAACTCATTGACGAGGCCGGGCGCGATCAGACGCTGGGCGCCCGGCATCTTCGCGAGCTCGAGTCCGTCAGCCGCATAGCAGGCGTCGATGAAGACGACCACGCGCCCGCGAATGAGGTCCAGGTATTGCAGGATCGTCTGCTTGTTCAACGCGCGGACGAGCATGTTCGGCTTGTGGTCGGCCGGCAGAATGAAGGATGAG
>DATBKR010000335.1:0-6395 GCA_036555805.1 Hyphomicrobiaceae bacterium
TTGCGCGTCGGGAATGCCGCCCTCGGCGCGCACCTTGGCGGCGACATCATCGGGGTTGCCGTCGCCCGAGCGCTGGTAGAGGTTGGCGCAGATCGCGAGATAGCCGTGATGCGCGAACCGCCGCGTCGTCTCGATGTAGAATTCGCTCCAGCCCGGCAGATGATGGATCAGCACCACGCCCGGAAAAGGGCCCGCACCGGACGGCTTGGCGACATAGGCCGTTATCGGGGTTCCCCCGTCGCCACTGATGGTCACGTTCTCACAGGTCATGCCTCGGTAGAATGACATCGGTGCTCCTCCAGGCGCCAGCCTCGCTCGTCGTCGGTACAATCGGGCCCGCGCCGTCAATCGTTATCCAATCCATCGCGGCCATGGCAACCCATGAATTGGGCTGTGCGGCCGATCGGCCGCGGTGACAACAATGAGGCGGCCGATGGCCGCCTCATCCCGCGCGATGGCTAAACCTCCCGTCTCCGCTCCGGGCAAGATGAGCCTGGACGAAGCGGGCCGGCTAGCCGCGTCGACCTTGCTCGTACTTGGCGATCTCGTCCGCCAGTGACGTGTAGTCCTCGCAGGTTCTGCCGCAGCGCCGGTCGATCTCAGCGAGCTGCTCCCTGGCCCGAGCCGGATCGCCGATCTGCAGATAGGCCTCGCCCAGATACTGCCTGGTTGTCGTCGCCTCCGGGCGCGTGGCGAGCGCCTTGAAGTAGTAGCCGAAGGCCTCATCCACCCGGCCGAGCTTGCGCAGCGTAAAGCCGACCATCGTCTGGATGCGCGGATCGTTCTGATCCCGTGCCGATTGCAGCGTCGCCAGCGCGGCCTCGTAGTGACCGTTCTTGGCCTGCCAGTAGCCGAGGCTGTAGACTTGGTCCTGGTCGAGCGAGCTGCCCTTCTGGCCGCCCTTCTGGCCGTCCTTGTCACCATCCTTCTGCTTCGGCTTCGGCTTGGGCTTCGGCTTCGGCTTGTCCTTCGAGGGTTCGGGGAACGACGGCTGGTCGCCCGCGGCCCACAATCCCTGCGGTGTGAAGGCTGCAGCCGCCAAGATGGCGCCAGCGGCCACCAGACATTTCCTTGCGGTACCGTTCAGCATGCGCTTTCCTCTTGCTCTTCGAGCCCCTCGCGATCCCTAAGAACACCGATTTCTACACGGAATTGTGGCGCCAGCGTGCACGGCAGCGTGAGGCGCGGCCGCCATTGCATCACACCGACTCTGGAGCCGGCCCGCCTTCTTAGGGCCATCAGTGCGATCCATGGTCCCGGCCGGGGCGGATCCTTGTTCGGCTTGGCGGACAAGCGAGGGGAACCTGCAATGCCTGAGAGACCTTGCGCGCGCGCTGCCGGCGCGCAGAATGCTTCGCTGCCGCCGTCCAGAGCGTCGCGACTCGATGTGGGGGTGCTGGCGGTTGCCACTGCCGTGCCGCCGAATGTCGTAACCCAGCGCGATGCGGTCCAGGGGGTGTCCGAGGTCTTTTCCAGGCAGTTCAACGATTTCGACAGGATCGCTGCCGTCTTTGCCACGGCGGGCATCGCCGAAAGGCACGTGACCCAGCCGTTCGATTGGTACTTCGGCGCGCACGGCTGGCCGGAGCGTACCGCCGCATACCTCGATGGCGCCCTTGCGCTGTTCATCGAAGCGGCGCAGCGGGCGCTCGATCGGGCCGGGATCGCTGCGGGCGCCGTCGACGCCGTCGTCACCGTCTCCTCCACGGGCATCGCCACGCCGAGCATCGAGGCTCGCGCTCTCGGGGCACTCGGCTTCCGTCGCGACGTGCAGCGCGTGCCCGTGTTCGGGCTCGGCTGCGCGGGCGGCGTCGCCGGCCTCGCGGTCGGCGCCGACTTGGCGATGGCGCGTCCCGGCGGCGTAGTGCTGGTCGTTGCCGTCGAGCTGTGCTCGCTGGCGGTCCGGCGCGACCAGGCTACCAAGGCCAACATGGTGGCGCTGGCGCTCTTTGGCGACGGCGCGGCGGCCGCGGTGCTCGCCTCGCGACCGGGCGGCGCGGTGCGGATCGTCGAAGCCGCGAACCATACCTGGACCGAGACCCTCGACATCATGGGGTGGCAGGTCGACCCGGTCGGATTCGGCGTGATCTTCGATCAGTCGATTCCCGTCTTCGCGCGCGAGCGCCTCGGGCCTGTCGTCGATGCGGTCCTGGAGGCGCAGGGCCTGCAGCGCCGTGACATCGGTCGCTTCGTCTGTCATCCCGGCGGGCGCAAGGTCGTCGAGGCGATTGAGGGAGCGCTCGGGCTCGAACCGCGGAGCCTCGACCACGAGCGGGAGATCCTCAGACGCTTTGGCAATATGTCGGCGCCGACAGTTCTGTTCGTGCTGGAACGCCTGCTGCAGGCGGGTCTGCCGACGCGCGCGATGCTGCTGGCGCTCGGCCCGGGCTTCACGGTGTCCACGGCGACGCTCGCCGGGGGTGCCGCATGACCGTAATCCCCAACGCGCTTGCCGCGCAGCTTGGAGCCCTCGCTCTCATCGGCGCCGCCGCCGTCAGCCTGCCCGCCAGTTCGTCGGCCGCCGACCCTGGCCTCGATGTCCTCGCCGGCACCTGGCGTGGCGACGGGACATTGTCCTTCGAGAGCGGAAAGACCGAAAGCATCGACTGCAGCGGCTACTACAAAGGCGCCGGCAGCTTGAGCGTGGTCATCCGCTGCAGAGGAACTTCCTCCAATTTCGAGCTGCGGAGCAAGTTGGAATCCAACGGCGACAAGGTCTCCGGGACCTGGGAAGAGCGCACCTACAATGCTACCGGCGACGTGTCCGGCACGGCTTCCGCCGGCAAGCTCGATATTCAGTTCAGCGGAAGTCTCACGGGCAGTCTTGCGATGAGCTTTTCGTCATCGAGCCAATCGGTATCGGTCTCGGTCGATACGAAAGGCGCTGGCATTAAGGGCGTGCGCGTCAATCTCAATCGCATGTGACGATGCAACGCCATTCGGTTGCTTTATAGCGGAGGCATCGAACGCTACTCGGTCGGGAGTCGCGTGTTCATCGTTGGCGTGGTCACGCCATTCACGTGATATTTGTGGCACAGCAGACAGTCTTGACGCGCCATCCCGCTGGCGTGACAGGTCTGGCAGAGAGTCTTTTTCACCGCACTGAAATTCGACACGAAATTTTTCGGATTGCCCTGCTCGTAGCTCTGCAGATAGGGGCGGCCTTTTTCAAGGCTATGGCAGGTCAGACAACCGCGATTCTCCAGGACCCCGAAATGCGGCTCATGGATGAAATTCGTGAAGCGTCCCTGTCTGCTCCCGGCTGAGGGCGGGGAAAAATTGACGACCCGCCCTCTGCCCTGGATATCGTCAACGCTGTGGCATTTCGTGCACGACCCCTGGGCGTCCTTGCTGGTGAGGAAATCGAAGACGGCCGCCGCCGGACTCCTGTCGCCTTTGGTTGCTTGGAGGCCGGTAAGAACGAGCCAGGAGAAGATGAATTTATCCTTATGTCCTGTAGGACGGTAGTAAATCGCATAATCCTGGCGGTACCAGCCGCCATAATCAGCCCAGCTCTCTGGATCCACGTCGCTTTCGATGCTGACCACGGGCGCAGCCCCTGCTTTGGGTTCGGCCGCCGCGGGAGCCGAGTCCGCGGGCGTATCGGCTCGCGCATTTGCATCCGCCTTGGAGGCGGCCTCCGCAGGCACGGCGCTGTCGGACTTCGCGTTACCCGTATCGGCTTTCCCGGTCGCTTCTACAGGCTGGGCCGCTTTCTCGGTGTCCTTGACAGGAGCCGCGTTCCCAGGCTGGGGGGCCTTCTCGGCGCCCTTGGGGGCCGCGACGCCGCGAAGCTCTTCCTCCGTGGGATTGAGCAGATCGTCGGTTTGGTCCGCCGCTTTGGGAGCGGCCTCGGCAAATACGGCGCCATCGGGCCTGGCGTTGGCGGCAGCGGGCTTTCGGACCGCTCCCGCAGGCTCGGCCGTTTTCTCGGCAACCTTGATGCCTGCCTTGGTCGGGCGAGGCTGTTCGTTGGCGGCGGGCGTTTCCTTTCCGCCATCGGGCTCAGCGATTATGGTAAAGGTTCTTATGGTCGCCCCTCCCGGAGGAGCCGCGATCCCGCGAAGCTCTTCCTCCGTGGGGTTGAGCAGATCGTCGGTTTGGTCCGCCGGCCTGGCCACAGGCCGTTCGTCGACCGAAAGCGTTTCCTTGCCGGGACTGACGTTCGCGGCATCGGTTTTTCGGGTCGCTACTTCCGGCCGGGCGGCCTGAGCCTCGGCTGGAACTGCGTCGGGCGCAGTCCTGGTCGGTGTCTGCTGATTTGCCTGAGCGGGTCGGGCAGCTTTGGCTGTGGCGGCCGCTTCGCCATCGACGGTCGATCTCGGTTCCGTCATGGTCGTGACCCAGCCGCCGATCGTCGTGATCCAGCAGCTTTGCTCCTGATCCCGATCGCCCGTATCCGGCCGATTGGCCATTTCCGTGCCGAGATTGGGCAGCCACTGCCTGTACGCACCGATGACCACATCGCGCGGAATGCTCGCGGTCAGATCGGCAACGAGGCCCGCACTCAGCTTCGCCCCGCAGCCGATATTGAGGTCGCCCAGCACGTCCGACGCTTTTCCCGAGACCAGGGCATAGAACAGCCGCTTGATCTCCCACACCAGGTTCGTCACCGCCTCGATCTGGGCGTCGCTTGCATCGGTCAGATCCTGGAGATTCAGGCCGTCCACGGTCTTGAGCAGAGCGCGGCCCCGCTCATTCCGGCTGATCATCACCTTCATGAACGGTGTGAGTTCGGCCTCGGACGCGGCCGGCCATTCGCCGATCGAGGCGTTCTTGTTCCTCAGCGTTTGCAGGTCGAGGCCGGGCAGCGCCAGGAAGGCAATGCCCTTCGGGCCGCTGACCCGCTCCTTGCCGGTGATCTGATCGAGATGGCAGGCGCTGCAGGTCTGCTCGAACGGCGCCACGGCCATGATCCGCCGGTCGGCGCGGCTGTTGTGGCAGGACGAGCACGTAGGGGGAACGCGCCTTGCCGGATCCTTCTTCGCCACTTCCGGGAAGTGCTTGCCGAAATGGCCGGCGTGGTCGTAGATGATCGGTGTGCGCCTCTTGAACGGATAGTTCTCGAATTGCGGGTGATGGCCGTCGAAGCTGTCGAACTTCACCACATGGCAGGAATGGCATTGCTCGTTGGAGACCTTGCTCAGAGTGAAATTGACGCCTCGATGCTCCTGGTGGCAGGTCGCGCAGTAGAGCCCTCGCGCCATCATATCGTGGGTCGGGAAGGCGACGCTCTGCGCACGGGCCCATTGCGGCGCAGGTGTTGCCGCAGCGATTTTCGTCAGCCGCCTGGTGCTCTGCTTCAGCACCTCGGCCGACGCGCTGTGCGCGTTGAAGGCGGTGTTCGGCATTTTGTGGCAGGTGAGACAGGCATTGCTGTCGGCGCCCGGATCGCCGGCGACGAGGCCGTGAATCCAGCTCAATTTACCCCTGCCGCTCTCGGTGTGGCAGGCGCTGCAATTCTCGATCGTGCCGTGAGCGCTCGTCAACGGACCCGGCGTCAGGAACTGCATGTCCTTGGCGAGAAAGAAGGCCGCGCCGAGGCAGAGGACGGTCAGGAGCGCCAGCAGCACGGCCAGACGGTCGCGCCAGGAGCCGGGGAGCGGCTGCCTCTCGGCCCTCGGCGGCCGAACCGATCTGGTCAGTACCGGTCGCCGCATCACCAGGCCCGCGATGAAAAGGCGTAGACGACGAGGACGTGAAGAACCGTCAGCACGATCAGCGCATAGGTGACGGGCACGTGCACGAAAGGCCAGCCCTTGGCGAGCCCGAGATAGACACGCGCGAAATCGAGCCGGTCCTTCTCGACCACCAGGTCCCTGATGGCGGCAAGCTTCTCCTGACTCCGCTGGTCCACATAGCGCGACAGGTTGTCGATCTCATCGGTCAGCCGCTTGACCGGGCGCTGCGAGCCGATGAGATGGGCGATGAAATTGCGCTGCCCCTGGAAAAAGTCCCGCAGGTGGGTGGTGTAGAGGTCCATGATCCAGGCGTTATAGGGTGGCGCCGGCAAGGCGATCGCAGCGGCGGCGGTATCCATCTTGGTGACGGCTGCATGGACATCCCGCGCCAGTTCGGCGCGCCGGGCCGGGATGCGATCGTAGCTGACGCCATCGTCGATCTCGTGCTTGACCTTCAGCGACCAGGCCAGGTAGGTGCCGAAAATGCCGCTCAGTGTCACCAGCACGAAGCCCGCCCACAGCGCCCATTCGAAGCCGGTGTCCGGCAGAGAGAAATCCGAATGCGAGATGAAGGCCGCGATCAGCAGATAGCCGAGGAAGATGTGGAACTTGCGCCAGCGCACGGCGGCTTTTGGCGACAGGCTTGCGGTTTTGATGCCAATGTGGAAACCGAGTTGCAAGCTCATGCCGCCGGCCAGCAGCCAGCCGTCGAGA